>CANKUB010000004.1 GCA_947486575.1 Betaproteobacteria bacterium
CACGGGCCGGATTTATTCACCGATAAAATCGTGAGTATGATCACCCGCGCCTCGGGTGGATTGACGCGCCGCGTCAATTTAATCGCTGACAAAGCCATGCTGGCGGCTTTTTCCGAAAACACCCACACCCTGAAGCCACGACACATCGAGGCGGCACTGCGCGATAGCGAATTCAGCCATGTTGCAGTGCGGCGTAGTCCGCCATGGCGTGGTAGCTGGATCGTTGCGGCACTGGTCGGGAGCGCGCTGGGGGCGGCGGGTTACGCCTGGTTTATCCAGCCACCGCAAGCGCCGCCCGTGCCAGTAGCTGCCCCCATTGTTCCTGCTGCTACCGCCGAGCCAGCCGTTCCACCAACCGCAACGGCTGCGGTAGCGCCCCCGGCAGCGGTTGTTGCCACCGAACCGCCAGTTTTAGCGGCGATAAAGCCCCCGCCCGCGCCCGCAGCGGTTGCGCCGCCCGTAGTAGCCACAGAATCGCCCACCAAACCTGCGCTAGAGTCGCCAGCGGAGGGTGCTGCGACCGCCAGCCAACCCGACGACGTGCTGCAATCACGACTAATTGCCACTCAACAGTGGCTGGTGCCCGAGAACGATCCAGTTTGGACATTGCAAACGTTATCAACGACATCTGAAGGTGACTTAAGAAACCATCTTACATTTCTGACCAAAACCATTGAAATTAATAAGATTTATGTGTATCGTAAGAAAGGAGCTGTGGATCAAAAACCGGTGTTATCGGTACTTTATGGCACTTATGGCAACAAAGCTGAGGCTGAGCGGGTGCTGGCACAACTGCCAGCGCAATTGAAATCGAACAAACCGTGGCCGCGCACGGTGCAAAGTATTCGCGCTGACATGCGTTGAATTCCATCCGCCCGCAGCATCGTGGATGGCATAACGAGGATGTATGGATATGCACGCTACGGTAATCACTGCGGCAATGACAACAGCCAACAGCCAGAACGCTGGCAGGCTCGAATGTACGCGGGTTGAGTCTACAGATTCAGCAGGCCGCAAATGGCCGTCGGCTTGCAGGCGTTCTTTCGCCATCGCCGTGGCGACGCTTGCCGCTGGTTGCGCCGCACCCCGAGCGCCCAGTGTAACGCCATCGCAGGGCCACATTACCGCGCCTGCACCCAAGGCAGAGATCGCCGCTACAGATATTCCGCCCCCCGCACGCCTCAGCACCTTTGTGCCGCCGCCCCGGCCCAGCATCAAGCCGCAAACCTACAGCGTGGTGGTGAATGAAGTGCCGGTAAAAGAATTGCTGCTGGCGTTATCACGCGATACCAAGCAAAACATTGATGTGCATCCCGGCATAACCGGCCTGGTGAGCCTGAACGCCATCAACGAAACCTTGCCCGCGATACTGGAGCGCATCTCCAAACAAATCAACATGCGTTACCGCATTGAGGGCAACACCATTCTCGTGTCTACCGATGCGGCGTACATGAAGACTTACCGCGTCTCCTACGTCAACATGGTGCGAGACACTACTTCCACCGTGAACGTGTCCGGCGAAATTGCCGCCAGTGGTTCAAGCGGTGGTGGCGGCACGGGCGGGGGCGGCTCCGGCACACAGGTCAAAACCGTGTCGAATAATGATTTCTGGAAAATTCTCGCTGAGAATATACGTTCTATCGTCACCGCCACGCGTAATCAGGCCCAAACCGCAGACGAAAGAGCACGTCGCGCCGAACTCACCAAATCCGCGCGTGAAGAACGCCTGCAGCAAGCCGAAGTGGTGGCGCGCGCCGGCGCGGGTGCCACCAATCTGTTTAGCACCGCTTTTGGCGGCACCACTAACGCCGCGCAACAAGCGCTGGAAAACCGTGACGATATCGTTGTTAACCCCGTCGGCGGCACCATCAGTGTGCTGGCAACAGAACGACAACATCAATTAGTGCAACAACACATCGACAGCATTACCAATTCGGCCCAGCGGCAGGTGCTGATTGAAGCCACCATTGTCGAGGTCAAACTGTCAAACACCTATCAGGGAGGCATTGATTGGAGCCGTCTGGCGATTGCCGGCGGCATACAGCTTTCGCAATCATTGCTGACGGGTTTTGGCGCGGCGGGTGCTGCGGTGGGTCTGACGCAAGCGGGTGCTAACTTTTTCCAGGTGCGCTACACCAATCCGAATACCCCGGTCGGCAATATCAGTAGCACGGTCCGACTGCTCGAAGAATTCGGCGATACCAAAATTCTCTCCAGCCCCAAGCTGATGGCGTTGAACAATCAGACGGCGCTGTTGAAAGTTGTTGATAACATTGTGTATTTTGAAGTGCAGGGATCCACCGTCGCTGGAACAGCGGGGAGTCCGCCGATCCAGACATTTACCTCCACGCCCAAAATTGTATCCGTGGGTGTCGTGATGGGCGTGACGCCACAAATCTCGGAAGACGGGCGCGTTTCGCTCAATGTGCGCCCAACAATCTCGCGGGTGTTGCGTTTCCGCAACGACCCGAACCCTAGTCTGTGCGATGCCAATCGCACCAACTGCGTGCAAAGTCAGGTGCCTGAAGTACAGGTGCGTGAGATGGAATCCGTGCTGCAAATTGGTAGTGGGCAAACGGTCATTCTCGGCGGTTTGATGCAGGACGATGTGCGCTTTAACCGCGAACAAATTCCCGGCGCTGATTTATTGGGTGCCGCTGGCGATCTGGCGCGCTTTCGCAACGAAAACGCCACCAAAACAGAATTGGTGATTTTTCTGCGGCCCACCGTCGTGACTAACGCCTCGTTGGAGAGCGACGAACTGAAGATGTTCCAGCGCTACCTCCCGCAAGCACAGGCCGAACAACCCAAATCCACACAGGCGACCGGCGAAGCAAAATGAGCCTGTTGATGAAGGCCCTTGAAAAGGCCGCTCAGGATCGGGACAAAACTCCTGCGGCAGATGCAGCAGCAGGTAACGCTAAGCGCGAACTCACTTTGGAAGCCGTTGAATTCAAAACCGGCATTAAAGCTGATGAAAATACGTCACGCGTAGCGATAAGTCCCAAGCGGGTTGCGGCGGCACCACAATCGTCGCTGCTGACGCCATCGCCCACGTTGCAACCGGCACACTCGGCATTCGCTACGACTTCGGCCGCGGATAAAGCGTCGGAGGACGCTCAGAGCGCTCAACAAGGCAGTCAGGGGGCACAGGCGCGCGCCAGTGCAGTGCTGAACGCCAATAGTAGTACTAATGCGCAAGCGTCGGGCGCTGGTGCCATAGCGTGGATAGCGGCGCATCCGGTACACGTTGCCGGTACCCTTGCAGCCTTGATTTTGTTGCTCTATGGCGGCTATGTGTACGTGCAGATTGCCCATCCCGGACTGTTACTCAAATCGCCGCCGCGTACGCAACCGGCCGTCGCAGCAGCTACGCCGGTAGCGGCACCCGTCCCAGGGACCGTCAATCCGCTGGCTAGCGGCGCACCGCAATCCGCAGATCCAGCACAGTCATCCTTTGTAACCATGCAATCGGTCTTTGGTGGTCGCACGGGATCATCTGCCTCATCAACGTCTGCAACGTCAACAACATCAGGCAGCACCTCAAGCGAGACCTCCGGCAGCGTGCAGCCGCAGCAGCCGCAACGTTCCGCTGCCGCCGTGCCACAGCTTGGAGCAACACCTGCGGCAGTGCCATTGGCTGCGCGGGTTGCGGTGAGTCGAGGCGACAACGCCACGGCACGCATCAATCCTGCCGTGAGCGAAGCCTACGCTGCTCTAGAGGCGCGCCAGTTCGACACCGCGCAACGTCTTTATGCGCAGGTTTTACGCAGCGAACCCAATAACGTCGATGCGCTGCTGGGCCTGGCTGCGATTGCACAATATGAGAACCGTGTGGATGATGCGCAACGATATTTTATGTCGATACTGAATGTTGAACCGCGTAATGCGCTTGCACAGACTGGTCTTGTCGCGGCTATGAGTCGCGCTGATCCGCAGGCAGCGGAATCGCGTTTGAAGCAACTGCTGGCGCGCGAGCCGTCACCACCGCTGTATTTCAATCTCGGCAATCTCTACGCGGAACAGGGGCAATGGGCGCAGGCGCAGCAAGCGTATTTTCAGGCACATAACCTGGAGCCGCGAAACCCCGACTATGCCTATAATCTTGCGGTGGGTCTTGAGCATCTCGGACAACAAAAATTCGCGCTGGATTTTTATCGCAAGGCGCTGCAACTCGCGTCCGACAAGGGCAGCGCAAACTTTGATTCCGCACGGATTCAGGAGCGCATCACGCAACTGGCCGCACGCGCAAACTAGCCCGGATATTTTTCATGGCCGAGCAACGTAAACGATTGCGATTGGGCGACCTGCTGGTGCAGCAGGGCCTGCTCTCCGCCGATCAACTGACCATTCTGCTGGCGGAGCAGCGAAACTCCGGTGTGCCGCTGGGCCGTCTGGTGGTGCGCCTTGGATTCGCCACTGAGAGCGCGGTGCGCGACGCGATGGCGCGCACCGTTGGCCAGGAATCGATAGACCTCACCAACGTGGTCGCCGACCCCGATGCCTTGCAGATGGTGCCGCAGGATTTCGCTCGACGAAACCAGATACTGCCACTGGCGTATTCGCCCACAGAAGCGTCGCTGACTATCGCTACCACCGAAATTTTTAACGTGGTGGTGATGGATCAGTTGCGCGCGCTGGTCGGTGCGGATATCGACATCCGTTCGCAAATCGCGGCTGAAGCGCAGGTTGAAGAATACATCGATCGTTTCTACGGCTACGAGTTATCCGTCGATGGCATTCTCAAAGAAATCGAAACGGGCGAAATCGATTACGAAAGTCTGCGTGCCGGTGGCGATGAGTACACCCAGCCGATGGTGCGGCTGGTTAACGCGCTGCTGGTGGATGCGGTCAAGCGCGGCGCCTCAGACATACACTTTGAACCGGAGTATGCGTTCTTGCGCATACGCTACCGCATCGACGGCGTGCTTGAAACCGTACGCAGCCTGCACAAAACCTTTTCGTCAGGCATTACGGTACGGCTGAAGGTTGTCAGCAACATGAATATCGCGGAAACGCGGGCACCGCAGGATGGCCGCCTGTCGCTCTCGTTGAACGGACGTCAGGTGGATTTTCGCGTTTCGACTCAGCCGACGATTTACGGAGAAAACATCGTGCTGCGTGTGCTGGATCGCGAGAAGTCGATCATCAGCCTTGAGCATATGGCCTTGCCGGCTGCGACGATGGAAAACCTTAATCGCCTGCTGGCGCGGCCCGAAGGCATCATGATTGTGACGGGGCCCACCGGCAGCGGCAAAACCACCACACTGTATTCGCTGCTGGCGCAAGTCAACGATGAAACCGTGAACATCATGACGCTTGAAGACCCGGTGGAATATCCGTTGAATCTGCTGCGGCAAACGTCGGTAAACGAAGTCGCGCGCATGGATTTCGCCAATGGTATCCGTTCCATCATGCGGCAAGACCCCGACATCATTCTGGTCGGCGAAATGCGCGACAAGGAAACCTCCGAAATGGCGTTTCGCGCCGCCATGACAGGCCATCAGGTATTCACCACGCTGCATACGAATTCGGCGCTCGGCGCATTTCCACGGCTGATGGATCTGGGCATACAGCCCGGCATCATGGCAGGCAATATCATCGGCATCGTCGCGCAGCGTCTGGTGCGCATGTTGTGCAAGGCGTGTAAGCAGCCCTACGCACCGGCGGACGAAGAACGCCGCTTGCTGGGGCTTAGCGCTACGGCCGATGTGCAGCTTTACAAGTCCGTTGGTTGCGTCGAATGCAGCGGCAAGGGTTATAAGGGCCGCACGCCCATCATGGAATTGCTGGTGATGGATACTGATCTGGACGAGCTGGTCGCACGCGGCGCCACGGCACGTGAACTGCGCGATACCGCAAAACGCAAGGGGTTCCAGACGCTGGCTGATGCCGGTATCCGCCGCGTACTCGATGGGGTATCCACGGTCACCGAAATATTGCGCGCGGTGGATCTCTCGCTCTCGATACGCCCGCCCGTTTGAAACTTCACGCTGTGATGAAATCCAGTGCCCTCGTTCCGTTATAAGGCCGTCGAGAAATCCGGACGCCAGGCGCTGGGCGGTATGGAGGCCGTCAACGAAGTCGATCTCGAACTGCGCTTAAAGCGCATGGGTTTAGACCTCATCACCGCCACCGAGGTTGATCGTCAAACCTCTTCAGTCGCCGGCACGGCAAAAATCACCCGGCTGGATTTAATCAATTTCTGCTTCGATATGGAGCAGATGAACCGCGCAGGTATTCCGATTATCGATGGCCTGCGTGACCTGCGCGACACACTCGATAACAAGCGGTTTCGTGAAGTCTTGACGGTGATGACCGAAGATATGGACAGCGGCAAAACCCTGTCGCAGTGCATGGCCGGGCAACCGGAGACCTTCGACAAGGTTTTTGTCAGTCTGATCAAGGCTGGCGAACAAACCGGGCGCGTCTCTGACGTCTACAAAAGCCTCGCTGATTCGCTCAAATGGCAGGACGAACTTGCCTCGCAAACCAAAAAACTGTTGATCTATCCCGTGATGGTACTGGTGGTCGTCACAGGTGTGATTATTTTTCTGCTGACGTTTCTGGTGCCGCAGGTGACCACGCTGCTCAAGACCATGAACGTGGCGTTGCCGCTGCAAACGCAAATACTGATTGGTGCTTCGCAAATTGTCAAAGGCTGGTGGCCACTGTTGCTGGCGGTGCCGGTGTTCGGCATCGCAGGTCTTGCATTTGCCGTACGCCGCAGCACGCGCGTAGCGTATTTGTGGGACTACGCCAAGCTGCGCATCCCGGTGATCGGGCCGCTGATGCAAAAAATTATCCTTGCACGCTTCGCGAGTTTCTTTGCGTTGATGTATGAGTCGGGTATCACCGTACTGGACGCGTTGAAGACCAGCGAAGAAATCGCCGCGAATCGTTACATTGCCGATGGTCTGGCCCGTGCGGGACAGCAGATTTCCGCTGGACAAACCATGACAGACGCCTTTCGTGATCTCGGCGTGCTGCCCGCGATGGTGATACGCATGCTGCGCGTGGGGGAGGCCACCGGTGCGCTCGATACCGCGCTGCGCAACGTCAACTACTTTTATACGCGCGATGTGCGCGAGTCGGTGGACAAGGCCATGAAAATGCTGGAGCCAACGCTGACCATGGGCCTTGGCATGGTGATGGCCTTTATCATGTGGGCAGTGCTCTCGCCTGTGTATGATATTCTTGGCAAGCTGAAAATTTAGCGCAACACGCGAACGATGGCCAACAAGATTCTGCTGTGTATTTCGTCGCTGCAAACCGTCGCCGCACACTGGCGCGGCAACAGCATCGTGCGCTGCGAAGTGTTTCCCAACGATGAATCCGGGCTTGAAGCCTTTGCTGAATTCCTAAAATCCACCGGCAACGCACTGGCCTATGTTGCCGCGGACACGGTCGAAGAAGATTACCGCTTCGATACCCTGCCACACGCCACCGGATCGGATCGCGCTGCGCTGCTCGATCGCAAAGTTCGCCAGTACTACCGCAGCACGCGTTTTGTGTCGGCGCTATCGCGTGGACGCACCAGCGACAAACGCCGCGATGACCGCTACCTGTTCGCGGCACTGACCAACCCAGGGCTGGTTGACCCGTGGCTTACCGCCATTGCGCATCACGGCTCGCCGGTGGCCGGGGTTTATCTTGCGTCCATGCTCACTGCCGCGTTGTTACCCAAGCTCGGCATTACGCAGTCGCGCGTGCTGATTGCCGCACCGCACCGCTCGGGCCTGCGGCTGACGTTTTATAAAGGAGGTGAGTTTTTTTCAAGCCGCCTCACGCGCGCAATACCGCAGGATGCCAATGATGCAGCGCAGATGCTCGTTACCGAGCTTTCCAATACGCGCATGTATTTATCGACCCTGAATCTCGACTCCATCGACGAGCCGTTGAGCGTGGTGTTTCTGGATCGCGACGATACACTGGGTGCGGTTGTCGAACATATTGCGGCTGGCGGGCACGGCCTCGATTGCACCAGCATCAATCGCGCGACGCTGGAGCAGCAGTTGCAAATCAGCCCGCAATACCTGGCGCTGGCGCTCGAAACCATCTATTTGCGCTCCATGGCGGAAATGCCGCCCGCTGCCAATCTCGCGCCGGCCACCATTACTGCCGGACACCGCCTGCTACAACAAAAATACGCGATATACGCGGCCACCGCTGCGCTTGGCGCAGCGGGCATGCTATGGACGGGCTACAACTTGTGGAGCATTCACGACGCCACGCAAGACACCGCCGACGTTGCGCGCCGCACCGCAGCAGCCCAGTTACAGTACAAAGAAATTACCCGCACTTTCCCGGCTGCGCCCACCACGTCAGACAATCTGATCAAGGCGGTAAACCTGTATCAGCAAGTAGTAAAACTGGTGCGTTCGCCGCAACCCATGATGCAACTCGTATCGCGCGCCATGGAGTCCAGCCCGGAGATATTTCTGCAAGAGATCAGTTGGCAATACGGCATGGATCGTCCCGAAGCGACCAGCGGCACAGCGGTGGCCGCAGCTCGTACCAACAAGCCCGCCAACCCCACCGCCGTACCCGAAAGCGAAGGTTTCCGGCAAAGTGGCATTCTCTCGGGCGAGATCAGGCCGTTTCAGGGCGACTATCGTGCGGCCATTGAATCCGTCAATCGCATCGCTGAACGGCTGGCGCGCGACCCGGCAGTGGCCGATGTCAAAGTGACCAAACTGCCGCTGAACGTTAATTCAGAGTTGACGCTTTCCGGCAACACGCGCGACGCGGGCGAGCAAGCCGGTGTCGCTGATTTCAAAATTGTGCTGACGCTCAAGCCAAATGTTTAAAGACGACGTAGTAGTGAACAAGGCATGAAAAAATTACCCAGTGCACTCATGCTGCCATTGCTGGTGTTGCTAGCCGTCATTGTGGCTGCTGTGGTGGCCATCAAGTTCACCGATGATCAGGCGCGCGACGCGCGCGCCAGGCTCGCCACACAACAAACGCAATTTCGCGAGGCACAAACCCGCGTGCAAAAATCCGGCTCTGAGAAAGAACTGATTGCGCGCTACCTGCCGGATTACAGCAAACTGGCGGCATTGGGCTTTGTCGGCGAAGAGCGGCGCATCAACTGGCTCGACGCGTTGCGTAACGCCAACCAGAAAGGCGCGATGTTTGGCATCAACTACGATATCTCCGTGCAACAAGCCTATCCGCACGCCGCAGCGCTCGCGCCCGGCCAGTTAAGTGTGATGCAATCGGTGATGAAGCTGCGTTTTCCGATGCTGCACGAAGAAGACTTGCCGAAATTTCTGGAATACCTTGCCGAACAGAACGCAGGAGTATTTATCGTTGATCAATGCACCGTACGCCGTGGCGCCAATGCCACCGGCACTATCCAGGCCACACGCTTTCAACCCAATATGGCCGCCGAGTGCCAACTGGCGTGGCTCACAGCGCGGCCCAGTGCGGCTGCGGAGGATCGCTGATGGCAATCCTTGCTCACAAGCCGGTGAAAATAAGTAACTATTTGTTTTTATTGATATTTTTCTGCGCTGCGCCAGTGCTGGCGGCAGACAGTTTAGGCCGCTTGTTCCTGACGCCAGACCAGAGAGCGCAACTTGAAATCGCCCGCTCACAACGCGACCGCCGCCTGCCCATTGCAGAAACAGAAAGTGCGCCCACAGCCGCACCGGTGCCGCAAGGCCCGGATGTTGTCACCTATAGTGGCGTGGTTCGACGCAGCGACGGCAAATCAACGGTGTGGCTCAACGGCAAACCTGTCAACGAACGCAACCGCTCGCAGCCCGAACACGAAGTCAGCGTGACGGGCCTGCAACGCGACGGCGCAGTATTAGTGGCGATACCGCAAGCCGACCGGCGGGCGTCACTCAAAGTCGGGCAGAGCCTTGAAGTGACTTCGGGGGCTATTGAAGAATCCTATTCGCGGCGTGTGACGCTGCCGCGCGCAGTGGAGATTACGCCTGCCGCAGCACCCGCCGCGCCGACAGCGGCGCCTGTGGCTGCCACAACAGTCCCCAAACCAGCCACCCGCCCGCTGCGCCCCAGTGACGTCAAAGAAGCCGACCCTGAAAGCGGCGCGGCACCTGCGGTGCCTGTAGTACGTACGCCGGGGAAATAATGCGTTTACGATTGACCAACGGTATTTCCCGAATCAGGCAACGCGGGGTGGCAGTCCTGTTGCTGGTGGTTACGCTAATATTGGGTGCAGCAGCCGTGTTTTATGGGCTAACTACCGCTACCTCACCCGAAATTGAACGTGACCGAAAAACAGCAGAGGCATTGGCAACAGCAAAAGCCGCGCTAATTGGCTATGCAACAGGTGTAGCTATTGATGATTCAGTTTCAGTGGCGCGTCTTGGCGACTTACCTTGCCCTGATCGTGACGATAGCGGAACGCCATCCCCTAATTTCGGCTCGGTAACCTGTAATGTGCAGACGGGACGAATAGGGCGGCTTCCCTGGAAAACTTTGGGACTACCCGACTTGCGTGACGGAGATGGGGAAAGACTTTGGTATGCCGTATCTACCAACTTCAAAAATGACACACGAACGGATTGCACCGCATCCGCACCCGAGGCAACCACTTGCCTTAACAGTGAAACCCGCGGAACGATCACCATTCGCGATCCCGCTGGAAATATCAAGTACGACGCGACCAATACCGATCCAGCCAACAGTGGCGTCATTGCTGTAATTTTTTCGCCTGGGGCGGTTTTGCGCAGGCAGGGCACCCTTCAAAATCGTAGTTGTGTGGGCGGTGCTGGCTGTAACCTTGCGGGACTCTGCTTGGGTGCGACGACGCCTAAATGCGACCCGATAAATTACCTTGATATTGATCCGAGCAGCACGGAAGACAATGGGGACTTTACTGACAGTAATACGAATGGCTTCATCAACGGCATCATTCGTGATGCCAGTGGCAACGTGGTTGTCAATGACCGGCTGATTGTCATTACGTATCAAGACCTCATGCCGCAACTGGAAAAAAGAGTTACCGGGGAAATATCAAAATGCCTTGTTGGCTATGCGAATGCAAATTTTGGCCGTTACCCTTGGGCAGCGCCATTAACAGCCATCATAACGCCCTTCAAAGATGGTATAGGGGCATGGTTTGGCCGCGTACCAGACCTACCGCTATGGAGAACAAAATTCGCCGATGTTCCTGTTGCTGAGCCGCCCGTTTCGAGCGTTGACATGGCTTTTGACTTCGCATGTACCGCCGAGCCGAACAAGTGCATGACCAGTCAGTGGCCGAGCGCGAGTGGATGTAACTTACCGACCGACCCAACGCAAAATTCGTGGTGGAACAACTGGAAACTTCAAATATTTTATGCCGTTGCGGATGCTTACAAACCTCAGATTGTATATACGCAACCAATGCCCCCGACAGTACAATTGGGAACCATCCCCGTCCCGCCCAGTTGCCCTGCCTGCTTGACGGTGAATCCGCCGAACGCTACCGCTGACAAACAGTTTGTGGTGATTGCTGCGGGAAGGAGGCTTCCAGGAATTTCGGGAGGACAGCCACGTACCAGCCCCCTCAACCTGCGAACCGCAGTGAATTATCTGGAAGGAGAAAATAACAATTCCGATTCGATATTCACCAAACAATCGGCCAGCACCACCTTTAACGATGCGGTAGTATTCTTTCCACCGTGAACCATACCACTCACCGGAAAAAACGCAGGCACGCTGGATTTACGTTGATCGAACTGGCGGTGTCCATGTTTATCATTGCCTTGCTTTTAGGGGCGATACTCGTACCTCTTGCCACTCAGGTTGAACAGCGGCAAGTTAGCGAAACCCAAAAAACCATGGATGAGATTAAGGAAGCGCTTCTCGGTTTTGCGGTCGCCAATGGATATCTTCCGTGCCCAGACGCTACGTCCGTAGTAGCTCCTATGTTGCCAGTTGACGTTAACGATGGCAGGGAAGACGTGAATACGATTACCGGAAGTTGCCGATCTATTAACGGCACAATTGCAAGTGGAAGTTTACCTTGGGCTACTCTAGGAATGGGTAATCAGGATGTTTGGGGTAACCGCTTCCGCTACACGGTACTTGACGCATTTGCGCAGCGACCACCACCCGCAACCGCAACCCTCTTTACAATCTCAACTACGGCTACAACATTACGTGTATGTGAAACTGCCGCTTGCGCATCTATCCTAAGTAGCACGGCTGTGGCTGTGGTTGTTTCTCATGGCAGCAACGGTTCAGGCGCAATGAATGCCAGCACCAACACCCAAAATCTCCCTTTGCCGCCTGTAGGCACAGATGAACGCAAGAACACCAATGGTGATGCCGACGTGGTAAGCCATGTCAAATCGACTGTCGCTGGAAACGAATTTGACGATATGGTCACATCGCTATCTCGATTCACGCTCATCAATCGCATGGTCGCCGCTGGAAAACTACCCTAACCGTTTGTTTTTAATGATTTTTTTATCACGGCGGCAACGTCACTCGCGCCATCCATCTCCAGTAAGCGCTGCTTGATCGTCATCGGCAGTGACACCATCTCCGCCAAGCGATAAGCCACCCACGCGCCGTCGTCGAGCTTGACCGGCTGCGGAAAATTTTCGGCACCCACGCGATCAATGACGCTTTTTACCAGCACCACGCACTCTGCGTCGGGGTTGCAAGGTTCCGTATCGGGCAACATTTCCACTTCGGCGGACATCAATCCGTTGCTCGCCATGCTGGTTTCAATCACACGAAAACGTTCACCGCCGCGCGCCAGCAAATGAAACATGCCGGGGTTCGGCATATCCCATTGCTCAATCGTGGCGAGGCAACCCACGCTTTCCGGTGTGGCGGATACGCCGACTTCATGGCCTTCGCGAATCAGGCATACCCCAAACGGCAGATTGTCGCGGATGCAGGCTTTGGTCATGTCGAGGTAGCGCTGCTCGAATATTTTCAGCGGCAGAGAACCACCGGGAAACAATACCGTACCCAGTGGAAACAGAAAAATAGTTCTGCGCGCCTCAGGCATGGATGTGGTCACTACAATAGTCCGCGGTGCCGTGCCAGCACTTGCGCCGAGGTGCGAAACGCCTTCGCCAGTGCTTCGACAAAATACACCGAGCGGTGGCGCCCGCCGGTGCAGCCGATGGCAACCGTCAGGTAACTGCGATTGTCACGCATATACGACGGCAACCATGTCTCGACAAACTTTCGAATGTCTTCGAGCAGGCGCTGCGCTTCTGGTGTTGAGTCGATAAACGCTATTACCGCAGCATCCAGGCCGGTAAGCGGACGCAATATGGGATCGTAGTACGGATTAGGCAGGCTGCGCACATCGAACACCAGATCGGCGTCAAGCGGAATGCCGTGTTTGAAACCGAACGATTCAAACAGCAGTATCAGGCCATCGTGCGGCGCGGCAACAAATTCCTTCACCCAGGTGCGCAGCGCATTGGGCGAAAGCTCGCTGGTATCAATATGGTCAGCCAGTGCTGCGGCCGCCGCCAATAATTCGCGATCACGTGCAATGCACTCACTTAATGTGAGCCGTCCATCGGATAGCGGATGCCGTCTGCGCGTTTCGGAAAAACGCTTGATCAGCGCGTCGTCTTTGGCGTCAAGATAGAGCATTTTGAAGCGGACGCCGCGTTCGCGCAGGCTTTCTACGTGCGCGGCAAAACCGGCCATGTCCTCGCCCGAACGGGCATCCATGGTGAGCGCCACACGCGTGTGGTCAGACTCCGCCAGCGTATCCACCAGATGATTGAACAAAGCCCCTGGAAAATTATCCACGCAGTAATATCCCGCGTCTTCAAGCACCGCAAGGGCAACACTCTTACCGGAGCCAGACAGCCCGGTAATCAGTACCAGATCCATCGCGGCAACGTCAGAGCCGGTCGTCTTCATCATGCACCGCTTGTATCTGATGCGACTGACGCTCGATGAATTCACGCGTGCTGTCCATGCCGCGCAGTTGCAGCACGTAATTGCGCACTGCCGCTTCAGTCAGCACTGCCAGATTACGCCCGGCGGCCACCGGTATTGACACTTTGCGTAACTGTACATCAAGGATGCTTTCGGCGCCGGGCTTCAACGGCAATCGTTCAGCAGGCGCTTCCCCGCCGCCGGGGCGCTCCAGATGCACAATGAGCTTCAGCGCCTTGCGCGGGCGCAGTGCGGATTCGCCAAAAATGGTACGGATATTCAGCACGCCCAGCCCACGCACCTCGAGAAAATCTTTCAGCAACGGCGGGCAGCGCCCATCGATATTCTCCGGCCCCACACGATAAAGCTCCACCACATCGTCGGCGATCAGGCCGCTGCCGCGCGAGATTAACTCCAGCGCCAGTTCACTTTTGCCCGCGCCGGACACGCCGGTAATCAGCACGCCCATGCCCAGCACATCAAGCATCACACCATGCACCGTTGCGCACTCGGCCAGCGCACGCGCCAGATACGGTCGCAGCATCCACATCAGTTCGACACTGCCCACGGGTGAGGTCAGGAGCGGTGTCGCAGTCGACTTTGCAGCGTCCAGCAACACCTGCGGCACGCGCGATGCGCCGGCAACAATAAAACACGCCAGATCGCGTGTGGCTATCTCGCGCAATGTCGTAGCACACAGCGTTGCATCCATGCCTTCGAGATGCTGTATTTCGGACACACCCAATACTTGTATCAAGTTGGGGTGTATGAAATTCAGATGGCCAATTAAACCCTTGGATGAATCTTTGGTGAACTCGCTGTCGATCTTTTTATCGGCGCCGTCCTCGCCTGCGCACCATGCAAGCTGCAGGCGAAATTGATTGTCGTCAAACAGCTTAGCGATGCTGATCTGGGGCATGTGAAGACCAGTTTGAAATCAGTGCGTGAAGGTCTATGGCTGCTGTTGCCGTGAGCAGCAAATCGCGAAACGGTTTGTCGCTGAACATCTCGGCCAGTTCTGACAATATCTGCAAATGGGCGTCGGTTGCGCGATCAGGCACCATCAACAGAAAGATCAGCGATACGCCTTGCCCATCGGGCGCGTCAAACGGAATCGGCGCTTTCATGCGCACCAATGCGCCAACGGCGGTTTTCAGTCCTTTGACGCGACCATGCGGAATCGCCACCCCCTGCCCCAATCCAGTGGAACCGAGCTTTTCGCGTGCGAACAAGCTGTCAAACACCTGTGCGCGCGCGATGCTGTGATTGTTTTCAAACAGCAGACCGGCCTGTTCAAAAACACGCTTTTTGCTCGACATGTCCATATCAATAATCACATTGGACAGGGGCAGGATTTGTGCGATGAGGTTCATATTGCTAACGGTGCCTAAGATTGACTCAGAGTCAGATTACTCCGCCGGTTCTTCCGGCAGCACTTGCTGTTTGGCAGGAATATTGTCATGCCGGTGGGACAGCTTTTTTTCCTTGTGCTTGATGATGGCGCGATCAAGCTTGTCGACCAGGGCGTCGATCGCCGCATACATGTCTTCGTCCGTGCTCTCGCAGAAAATGTCACGGCCCCGCACATGCACCGTCGCTTCGGCCTTCTGACGCAGCTTGTCGACAGACATAATGGTGTTTACGTCAATCACATGATCGAAATGATGCGTGAGACGTTCCATCTTGGCGCTGACGTACTCGCGAATTGCCGGAGTGACCTGAACGTGATGACCAGTAATATGCAGATTCATGATGCGATCTCCTTTACAGGGTTTTTCTGAGGTTGCCGGGTAAAATTTGCAGTGACTCACGGTACTTGGCTACCGTGCGACGAGCCACTACGATGCCTTGTTGCCCAAGAAGTGTGGAAATCTGCGAATCGCTCAACGGTTTACGCGAGTTTTCGGTGCTGACCAATTGCTTGATCACTTCACGAATGGCGGTGCTCGATGCGACACCGCCCGCGTCGGTGCTGACATGGCTGCCGAAAAAATATTTGAGTTCAAAAATGCCACGCGGCGTACGCATGAATTTGTGGGTAGTCACGCGTGATACGGTGGATTCGTGCAACTCAAGAACGTCGGCGATCTCGCGCAGCACCAGCGGACGCATGGCAATGGCGCCATGCTCCAGAAAATTACGCTGCCGGTCCACAATGGCCTGGGACACGCGCAATATAGTGTCGAAGCGTTGCTGCACGTTTTTGATTAACCATTTGGCTTCCTGCAATTGTCCGCTCATTTGCTGCGATGTGCCGCTACCCCGCGACAAAATATCCGCATACAAGCGATTGAGACGCAGTTTTGGCATTGCCTCCAGATTGAGTGATGCTACCCATAACCCTTTGTTTTTAATCACATTTACATCTGGAATAATATAGCGGATATCGGCGGTGGCGTAATCGCGGCCCGGCTTGGGGTCGAGACTGGTAATCAGCTTTTGTACGGCGCGCAGCGCATTGTCGTCACAACGCAATTTGCGTTTTAGTTTTACGTAATCTTTTCCCGCCAGCAAGTCGAGATGTTGCGTAACCACTTCGATCGCCTTGTCGCAATAAGGGGTAGATGGTGGCAACGCTTCCAATTGCAAGCGCAGGCATTCGGCCAGTGATCGCGCGCCGACGCCCGCCGGTTCAAGATGCTGCACGTGGCGCAATGCCGTCGCCAGCTCTTCGGCATCCATGTTTAACTCAGCGGGCAACATGGCCATCACTTCTTCAAGGTTTTGCGTGAGATAGCCACCTTCATCCAGCGTGTCAATCAACAAGCCCGTGAGTATGCGGTCGCGATCGGTGAGATTGAGCAAGGCCAGTTGTGACAGCAAGTGCTCGCGCAGTGTCGGCGTTTCCGCCGCAGCCTGCGGGTAATCGCTGTCGTCGCTATCGCGATCATCGCGCTCGCGTGATGCGCCGTAACTCAGCTCGGAAAGAATGTCGCTGTCGCTGCGCTCGCGTCTGTCTTGATTGTCGTCGTTGCTGCCGCCAGCGGCGGGGTCTGGCGCATCATTGTCTGGCGAGGAACGCTCGGTCGTGTGCGATGCAGCATCCGCCATGCGCGCTGTTGCGGCAAAGGATTCCGCAGTGCTGTCTTCACGCTCCAGCAACGGGTTGTCGCGCAGGAAGCGTTCGATTTCCTGATCGAGCTCCTGCGTCGACAATTGCAGCAGCCGGATAGACTGTTGCAACTGCGGTGTGAGCGTAAGGTGTTGTGAGAGCCGGAGTTGTAGCGAGTGCTTCATGGTTGTTTCGTTGGCTCTCCGGACGCCAGCAAGAATGCTCAATAAATCTGTAAATACAAAATTACTACAGGCGGAAGTTTTCGCCCAGATAAACCCTTCTAACATTCTCATTATCCACTATTTCTGCAGGCGTTCCGTACGCCAGCACGGTGCCTTCATTGATAATGTAGGCGCGGTCACAGATACCCAGCGTTTCACGCACATTGTGATCGGTAATCACCACGCCGATACCGCGCTCTTTCAGAAATCCGATGATTTTCTGGATCTCGATCACCGCTATCGGATCCACGCCTGCGAAGGGTTCATCAAGCAGAATAAAGCGTGGCGATGTCGCCAGTGCACGCGCGATTTCCACCCGCCTACGTTCGCCACCCGACAGACTGATCGCTGGGTTGTCGCGCAGGTGCGTGATATGCAAATCGCGCAGCAGATCATCGAGCCGGTTGTTGATATCGACTTCGCGCTGGTTTTGCAGTTCAAGAATGGCGCGTATGTTGTCCGCCACCGTCATGCGGCGAAAGATCGACGCCTCTTGCGGCAGATACGACAAACCGAGTTGCGCGCGTCGATGTATCGGCATGTGCGTCAGCCGCTGGCCATCGAGATACAGCTCGCCACCATCCATCGGCGTAAGCCCCACCATCATGTAAAAACACGTGGTTTTGCCCGCGCCGTTGGGGCCGAGCAGGCCAATCACTTCGTGATTGTGTACCTCTAGCGACACATCCTGCACCACGGTGCGCGAGCGAAAACGTTTGCGCAATCGCTCCGCTTTGAGTTCACTGCGCGGCGGGGCGGTCGCTTTCACTGCAACAGGGGTTTCCAACGGCAGGCTATCAGGCATCAGATTAATTGCACCATTCAGCGCGGCGTAACCGGTGTTTCGCGCGGTGCGGATAGACCTTCAGCCGCCTTCAGCGGCAGCGATTGCGGCGATGCGGGCGGTACGGGCGTCGCCTTGGTTTTAGGTTGAAGCACCGTTCGCACGCGGCCTTCTGGATTGTTTGCGGTGGCAGCCTTGGCGCCGCCGCCGATTACCTGGAAAAATTCTGTAAGGGCATCGTACGAAATGTAGTCGCCCGCCACGTCATCTTCGCCCTTTTTCATCGCGGCAAGCGTGAAGAGCTGCACCTTGTCGGCGCGGCTGTCGTACTCAATACGGTCGCCCCAGCCTTCGATCAGCTCATTGGTGCCATCGCGTTTTTGCTTGAAGTAGGCCTGCTTGCCCCACACCGTGCCGTGCTTGAAACCTTCTTTGTCCTGACGCACTTCCATGCGATCGCCGCGTATCACCATCGTGCCCTGCGTCAGCACCACCTTGCCTTCGAACAGCGTGAGTTGCTTCGCATCGTCTACCGTCACCCGGTCTGATTCGACATTGACAGGCTTTTCGCGATCCGCTTTTTCAGCGTATGCGCCAGACTGCGGCAGCATCAGCAATGCTGCCCACAGGAAAACAAAAAATACTTTATTAATCAACAACTTGTGATCTCTCATTTCCGCTTGCTGCCACTACCTTCAGCATTGGGGTTATTGTAAACGCCCCTGACGGCTGCGTTCAATTTTAGAACGCGCGTTTCATTGTTCAGTTCCATGCCGACAGCGTTAATCGTCATATTGGCATCCTGAATGATAACGGCCTGATCGGTTTTGGCGATGTTGTCGTCTGGCAGCAAATGCAGATACTCCGTGGTAATCACCAGAGCGCTGTTGTCGGCATACGGTGCCCGAGTTGCGCGCACATCGCCGCGAAAATAAATATTGCCACCGTTGCTCGACACCAGTGCCTGCTTTGAGGTGATGCCCATCGGCGCGGCGAATCCGAAGCTCATAAATCGCGGGCGTTCGAGTTCCGTGCTGTCATCATCGGGAAAATGTACCATCCGCGCTGCGTGCAGAGTATCGCGCACGCGGCCATTCACATCCATACGGGTGGCGAGCAATTTGTCCACAATATAATCAGGGTCATGCCGCAGCAACTGCTCGCGCGGCACGGACGGGCTTTGCACCGCACGATCCAGCCAATAGGTCATTGCAGCCAGCAGCACCAGCAGCACCAGCGGAAATAAAGTGGATAAACGCTCTCCCATGACAATCTACTGGTTAGCGCCCGTTACGCGAGATAGCGCGCCAGCGCCGCATCCAGCGTGTCCTGCGCGTGCATCACAACTTCGCAATACTCGCGTACAGCCCCGTGCCCGCCGCGTGCGCGCGTGATGTAATGCGCATGCTGGCGCACCAGCGCTGGCGCTTCCGGTACCGACGCCGCAAAACCGCAACGGCGCAGCACCGGTAAATCAATCACATCGTCGCCCATGTAGCCGGCCTCGGCGAGCGTCAGGCCCAGTTTTGTCAGCAACTCGTTCATGGCATCGAGCTTGTTTTCAACGCCCTGATACAAATGATCGATGCCGAGATTGCGTGCGCGATTCGCCACCAGCTTTGAGCTGCGGCTGGTGATAATGGCAATCGCCACGCCGGATTCCTGCAACATTTTGATGCCATGCCCGTCCTGCACGTTAAAGGCCTTAAATTCCTCGCCCGCGTCGGTGTAATACAACGCGCCATCGGTGAGCACGCCGTCCACATCAAAGGCTGCCAGGCGTACGTGTTTGGCTTTATCTGAAATATCCATATAAAACAAATAGTTATGATGCGCTAAACAACTTTGGCGCGGAACAGGTCGTGCATGTTCAAGGCCCCGGCGAGCACGCCCTGGTTGTCAACCACGAGCAGTTGATTGACCTTGCTGCGCTCCATCACCTCAACGGCTTCAGCGGCCAATTGATCCGCGTGCAAGGTGCGCGGATTGCGTGTCATAACCTGGGCAATGGGTGTTACGCGCAAATCAACGCCTTTTTCGATGGCGCGGCGCAGATCACCGTCGGTAAATATTGCGATCACTTCGCGCCGGG
The DNA here is from genome assembly GCA_947486575.1 of Betaproteobacteria bacterium. Lineage (GTDB taxonomy): Bacteria > Pseudomonadota > Gammaproteobacteria > Burkholderiales > SG8-41 > UBA5216. Next base: position 20,034 of record CANKUB010000004.1, read on the forward strand.
CGTTGATCACCGCTGTCATGCCCATCATGCCGCGCGACATTTCACGCATGGCTTCCATGGCGGTTACCGTTTCAGCGACAGCAGGCATGGCATCACCCGTGCGCATGACATCGCGTACCAGGGTCAGCAAGCGACGGCCCAGCGCGCCACCCGGATGAGACAAGGCGAATTCATCCAGCGTAAATCCGCGCGCGCGCATCAACGCCACCGCCAGCGCATCACCCAGCGCGAGTGCTGCCGTGGTGCTGGCCGTGGGCGCAAGATTGAGCGGACACGCCTCCATTTCCACACCGGCATACAAATGCACATCGGCTTGCATCGCCAGCGACGATGCGGCATTACCCGTCATTGCGATCAATACCGCGCCCTGCCGCTTGAGCACCGGCACAATAGCCATCAGCTCGTTGCTTTCACCGGAATGGGACAGCGCCAGAATCACATCATCTCGCGTCACCATGCCCAGATCACCGTGACTCGCCTCAGCCGCATGCACAAAAAATGCAGGCGTGCCGGTACTCGCCAGCGTTGAGGCGATTTTGCGCGCGATATGGCCTGTCTTGCCCAATCCGCTGACCACCACGCGGCCTTTGCAGGCAAGGATTTTATCCACTGCTGTGGTGAACGCGGCGTCGAGCCGGGTGATGACATGGTGCAGCGCGCGTGCCTCGATTTCGAGTACTTGGCGCGCTACTGCAATAGGGTCGCTCGCGGCGTGTAGTGGCGTAGCCAAAGCTGAATTCATGGGAAAAGTATAGCAGAGCGCCGCGCCGGCGCACTTGCAATTTGTGCGCGATAGGGCATTATCAAATCCGGAGTTTTCAATTAACGGCATCCCATGCACGCCACCCTGCAACCCGTTCTGGTGCTGCTCGCCACCGCCGTGCTGGTGGTGGTGCTGTTTCGCCATTTAAAACAACCGCCGCTGCTGGGCTACCTGATCGTCGGCGTCGCCATCGGTCCGCATGCGTTTGGCTGGGTGCGCGAAACGCAGCAAGTACATGATCTTGCCGAAATCGGCGTGGTGTTTTTGATGTTCAGCATCGGCCTCGAATTTAGTCTGCCCAAACTGCGCAGCATGCGCCGTACAGTTTTGGGGCTGGGTTCGGCACAAGTAGCGATCACGATGCTGGTGGTGATGGGGGCGTCGCTGCTGCTGGGTGTGTCGTGGCAGGGTGCGCTTGTTCTGGGCGGCGCGCTGGCGATGTCGTCCACCGCGATATTGGCCAAGCTGCTGGCCGAGCGTTTCGAGCTCAACTCGGAGCACGGCCGCCAAATCATCGGCATATTACTGTTTCAGGATATCGCGGTGGTACCGCTGCTGATCGTGATACCTGCGCTGGCGGCGCCCGCAGCAGATCTCGCAACGAGTGTCGGCTGGGCGATGATTAAAGCGGCTGCGGTATTAACCATCCTGCTGTTTGTCGGCCAGAAAGTCATGCGCGCGTGGTTTCACGTGGTGGCGCGCGCAAAATCGTCCGAATTATTTGTGCTCAACGTGTTGCTGGTAACGCTGGGCGTAGCCTACATCACTGAGTTGGCAGGCCTGTCGCTGGCGTTGGGCGCGTTTGTTGCGGGCGTGCTGATTTCAGAAACCGAATACCGCTATCAGGTGGAAGAAGACATCAAACCGTTTCGCGATGTGTTGCTCGGATTATTTTTTGTCACCATCGGCATGTTGCTCGACGCACGCGTGGCGATACAAAACGTGTGGGTGCTGGTGATATTGGTAGCGCTGGTGGTGGCAAAAACGTTCTTGATTTTTGGCATTGCGCGCATGTTTGGCTCAACCGCGGGTGTGGCGCTGCGCACGGGGCTGGCACTCGGCGCCTGTGGGGAATTCGGTTTTGTACTGCTCGCCCACGCCAACAATGCAAAATTGCTCAGCCCGGATTTTCTGCAACCGGTGCTGGCGGCGATGGTGCTGTCAATGCTCGCAGCGCCCTTCATCATTCAGCGCAGTGAAGCCATCGTGCGGCGCTTTTCTGCCAATGAGTGGATGCTGCGCTCAATGCAGATTCACAACATCGCCGTGCAGTCGATGGCGGCCAATGAGCATGTGCTGATCTGCGGCTATGGCCGCAGCGGGCAAAATCTTGCGCGTTTTCTGGAGCACGAAAAAGTCGCAGTGATCGCGCTCGATATAGATCCGGAACGCATCCGCGAAGCCGCTGTTGCAGGCGAACACGTGGTGTTCGGAGATGCGGCGCGCAAAGAAGTGCTCACCGCGGCCGGCCTGATGCGCGCCCGCGCGCTGGTGGTGACGTACTCCGACACTGCGTCAGCCTTGCGCATCATCGCGCATGTGCAAGAGCTGCGCCCGGGCTTGCCGGTGGTAGTGCGTACCCACGAAGACACCGACATCGACAAACTCAAAACCGCCGGTGCCGCCGAAGTGGTGGCTGAAATCATGGAAGGCAGTTTGATGCTGGCATCCACCACGTTGATGCTGATCGGCACGCCGCTAAACCGCGTGCTGCGACGTATACGTGAAACACGCGAGCATCATTATCATTTGTTTCGCGGATTCTTTCGCGGCGTAACCGATGGCCGCGATGACCTTACCGATGAAAATCACGCACAGCATCCGCGTCTGCATTCGGTGATGGTGACACCCGGTGCTGCGGCCATTGGCAAAACGTTTGCTGCGTTAAACCTTGTCGCGCTGCATGTAGAAGTCAGCGCCGTGCGCCGTCGCAATGTACGCACCGTGGAGCCGGGGCCGGATACCGTTATTGACGAGGGTGATGTGGTGGTAATGCTGGGGACGGAAGAAGCGGTTGCGGCAGCGGAGATGCAGTTGTTGCAGGGGTAGCGATGACTCGTTTCCCATAAAAAAACCCGCAGAAAGTTCTGCGGGTTTTTGTTTAAAAACAAATACTTAGAATAAGCTGGCGGCACCGCAGTTGGTTTCGCTTTTGGTCGCATGCCATTGACCAGTAGCATCAGAGCATACACCCGCCGCATACGCGCCGACATCAGGTAAACCTGTAGCGCTGGCATTGGTGTAACGTGAGAAGCGGAAACTGCCTTGTATGGCATTGCCATCATCACTCTTGCGATCAACTTCAGCAAGAATTTCAACGGGTATTTGGTTCCCAGACTTCAAATTATGCTTGATGACAGCAGTGCCTGAGTAATTGTTGTCAAACACCAACTGAAGATACGTGCTGTACGGATTCTTCGGAGTGTTCGCATCGAGCACCCCCTGGTTAGCCGTTGCCATAGTATAACTGCCGTTTAGGAAGCCCGCCGCCGTCAAGTGGTTCCAGGCAATCGTTTGTTCGTTATTTCCACCTGAATTTAAGAGCTGGCCGTTGCCGTCGCCGCCAAACAAGACGTTCGCGATGTTCTGAGTTGCACTTGCAGTCGCGTAATCACCCGGCAACGCCCGAAACCGATCCTGAAACCCAAAATAAGCCGCCTTGATACCATCCTGCTGCGAAATCAAATTACGCACCCGCGCACTGGTAATCAGCTCTTGACCTTTCAGCACACCGCCGAGCAGCAGGCCGATAATCACCAGCACAATTGCAATTTCAATCAGTGTAAAACCGCTTTGCTTCTTCATTACCGTTCTCCCTTGGTACTTGGTTCGTGGTATTTGCCAGAAATAAGTGTCTGGCTGTGCCAATATAAACGCAAGCTTTGTACCTGCTTGTTGCAGCAATAAATGCCTTATACGCATGTTAATAAAACCACAGCATGGAACTCTATAACTATATGGTTTTATTAACTTATTATTGTTTCGTTGTTGGTTTATTACTACAGAAATTATTGACATTTCAGAGGCATTTTGCTGAACCCTTAGGCACGATACCGTCTTTTGCTTAACGAGGTTTCAACACTATTGTCGATTTTTCGACACCTCTTTGATGCCTTTGAGTTTTTCCAACTGCTCCGTCAAGAAATGCAATTCCTGCGGGTCACTTACTTCTTTGTTGGCCAGCAGACCGCCCAATAGCACGGCTGCGCGTTCAGCTTCACCCATGTCTTCCAGCAAAAAAATGCGCATTTGCCGCGCCCAGCCCGATGCCTTGCCCGCATGGCGCGCAATGTCTTCGGCGTAACGCAATGCCAGCGGCAGATCTTTCATGCGATGCCGCGCCATGATTGCGCAGTGCGCGAGCCAGCGCCAGCGCGCGTTGGGGCGATCTAAAAACTCGCGATGCACGAATTCACACATGCTGCGCTGGCGCGCTTCGTCGAGCACCTGCCCGTAGAGCTGCGAGGCCATCATCAGCGGATATTGTGCCGCGGGGTCGAGCGCTAACGCAGCCCGCAACCACGCGCTTACGCGCGCGTAATCCAGCTCGGCAAACGGAATGCTTACACCGGGCTGGTTGTCGAACGCCTGCAAATACAGCGTGAGCATTTGCGACAACGCTTGCGGCTCGCCCACACTCATTACGCGTAGCGCCGCCACCGGTAACGGCGCTTCGAGTGCTGCGGCTGTAGCCTGTGGCCGTGCTTCAATAAATCGCATGGTGCCGTGTGCCGCTAATGCGAGCAAAAATACCGCCAACACCCAGCGCGGTACGGCGCTGAAACTGCGTTCGGGTTCAAACAGGCCGATGTGCTTCAAGCGGCGCACTTCAAAAGTTACGCCGCTGAAAATCCACCATTGCAGCCCCTGCCAGCAGCACCACGTACAGCGCTGCCTGCGCCAACAGCAGGCCAAACAACGGCCACGGTACCATCGCATCGGCCAGCCATGTAGTTTGCGGCCAGCGGTCGAGCGCTGGCATCACCAGCGCCAGAGCATCCACCAGCCAGCGGCCAACCTCGTGCGACAGCGTGCCCGCGCCAGTCAATGGGTGTGCGCTGATGAGTTGTATCGCGGTCAAGCTGCGCGCCAGCAGGTAAAACGCCAGCACCAGCGCCGCTGCTGGAATAAACTGGCCAAACGCAATCACGCAAAACAGCGAAAATGCCGCCACCACCGATAGCTCCAGCACCAGCGCAACACCCCATTGCGCTACAGCTGCCACCGGCGCTTGCAGCAGCAACGGCACACAGGTGATGGCCGCAACCAGCGCGGCAATCGCCAGAAACCCGCCGAGTTTGCCGAGGATATAATGCGAGCGCGGCAAATCCAGCGCGAGCAGGGCATCAATGCCCTTATCGTTGAATTCGCGGGTGATGCTGCCCAGCACGTGCGTAGCCACAATGAATACCGCAGCAAAACGCGCGCCAGCGGCGTAAAAGGTCAGTTGCAGGCGCGCGCTTTCGATCACCGCCAGTTCAGACACAAAAAAAGCCAGCGCCAGCATCAGCGCGAGCGCGGCGGCGAGTAGTAAAGGCAAGCGTGTACGCCGCGCTTCGAGCAGGGTGTAGTGTGAAATAGCTAGAATCTGTTGCATGGCAGGCGAAGTATAGCGATTTTGCAAGAGCGGTTTTTCCCCGGATACCCATCACGTCCATATTCATGCCCGTAGGTTCGATGCCGCAGACACAGAATGCGAAAAGTAGTTTCATCGCGCGCCACGCCCATATCTGGCTGGGGCTGATGCTGCTGACACTGCATGCGGCCACCGCATGGGGCACGGGCACGGTTTGGGCTTCTGCATTGCTGCTGGCGCACTTTGGCTTGTTTCTAATGTGGCAGCCTTTATGGCAGGGCGACGGCGAACTGCGCCCCGCGCAGGCATTGCTGGTTATATTGTTCGGTTTACTGTTGGCCACGTTCAGCAGTTGGTGGTTGATTGCGGTGTGGCTGGCGGTGCTGACAGCGTTGATTGGCGGTGGCGTGCCCAGCCTTACGCGTGGCCGTCAGCGCCTGGCGTCGATGATGGCCGCACTCTATTTGCTGGCACTGCTGCTGATGTGGGTGGTGCCGCAATTGGCGGGGCAGCTATCCACCGACGTTATGCAACCCGCACTGGTGCCGGTGGTGCGCTATGGCCTGCTGCTGATTGCACTGGCTATTCTGTTTGTGCGTGCTGCACCGGCACGTAACGTCACCCATGTTGCGGTGGATGTGTTTTACAGCCTCATGTTGTTTCTGCTGGTGGCGGCGCTGGTGTTGGGCAGCCTGGTGCTGGTCAAAACCAATCAAGGGCAATACTTGGTGGCGTTGGCGCAAACACTCATCATGATTGCGGTGGCGCTGGTGGGGTTATCGTGGCTGATGAGTCCGACGGCAGGGTTCGCCGGTTTTGATCAATTGCTGTCGCGTTACCTGATGAGCGTAGGTTTGCCGTTCGAGCAATGGGTGCAGCGGCTGGCGCAGATCGCGGAGCACGAAAGCGCGCCGCAGCAATTTCTCGATGCTGCACTGGAGCACATGCTGGCGCTGCCGTGGGTGATCGGCCTGCGCTGGGAAACGCCGCTGGGTTCAGGCCACTACGGGCGGCTGAATGAACACTACGCGGATTTTACCTTTGACGATTTGACGCTGCGCATTCATACGCGCTGGGCGCTGTCGCCCGCAATGTTGTTGCATGTAAAGTTGCTGGCGCAGATGATCGGCCACTTTCACGCCGCCAAATTACGCGAACAGATGCAGCGCAAAAATGCCTATACGCAGGCGATTCATGAAACGGGTTCGCGTCTGACGCACGATGTCAAGAATCTGCTGCAATCGCTGCATGCACTCTGCACGCTGAGTGCCACAGCGCAAGACAACACACCCGAACAATCGGCCGCATTGCTGGCGTTGATGCAGCGGCAGTTGCCGCAGATCACGCAACGGTTAAGCGCCACGCTGGATAAACTGGGCACGCCCGATCAGATTGAATCGCGCCACACCGACGCGGCGGACTGGTGGCGCGCGCTGCAACAACGTTACGCCTATCGCAATGTGCGCCTGATATTGCAGGGCGAGTTGAATGAACGCAGCGTGCCCGTTGAGGTATTCGACAGCATTATCGACAATCTGATTGAAAACGCGCTGCGCAAAGCTTCGGAAGTTCAAGTCACATTTGCGCCCGCACGCATGACATTAACCGTCTGCGACGCCGGTGAGGCAATACCCAAAGCGCTGGCAGTGCAGTTATTTAGCGCGCCAGTGGCATCCAACGCCGGTTTGGGCGTGGGGCTGTATCACGCGGCTCGCCTGGCTGCACAACACGGTTACGCATTGACGTTGGCGAACAATGAACCGGGTGAGGTTTGTTTCAGGCTGGTGCCCGATGAAAAATAACTTATTTAAAACAATAGCTTACGATAAGCTTCCTCACGGGTGTTGGCAGCGCTGCGCGAACCGCGTCTTCCATGGATAACCATATTACTTTCGGCACGCGCGCTGTGGATTTTTTCACATCCAGCAGCAGCGGTTCGATGTTCAGCTTGAAATGCGTGAAACTATGCGCAAGCGTAGGTAGTGTTTTGGACGCCAGCACTGTAGCGCCATGGCGCTTGGCCGCTGCTGATACTTCGCGCGCGTGACTTACTTCCGGCAGCGACCACAGTCCGCCCCAGATGCCTTTCGCTTCACGCTTTTCGAGCAGAATTTCTCCGGCGTTGCGCATCAGCAGCATCACGGTTTCGCGCTGCGGCAATGCTGCGCGCGGTTTTTTACCCGGCAAAATTTCAGTAAGCCCACTTAAGTGAGCCACACAATCGGCGCCCAATGGACAGCTTGCACACTGCGGCTTGCTGCGCGAACAGAGGCTAGCGCCTAAATCCATCAGGCCTTGGGTGTACGCCACGATGCCGCTTCGGGGAGGCAACAGCGCTTCGGCGTGTTGCCACAGTTTTCGCTGCACCTTTGTTTCACCGGGATAGCCGTGCACGCCGCAATAACGCGCCAGCACGCGCTTGACGTTGCCATCGAGTATCGCGTGACGTCCGCCATAGGCAAACACGCAAATTGCAGCCGCCGTAGAGCGTCCGATGCCGGGAAGTTCCTGCACCGCTTCAGGATCGTTCGGCATAACGCCGCCGTGTCGCTCGACAATCAAATCAGCCGCCTTGTGCAGATTGCGCGCGCGCGAGTAGTAACCGAGACCGCTCCAAAGCGTTAACACCGCATCCAGCGGTGCAGCAGCCAGCGCGTTTACATTGGGGAATTTTTTAAGAAAGTTTTTGTAATACGGAATGACGGTGCCGACCTGCGTTTGCTGCAACATGATCTCCGACAGCCATATCCGATAGGCGTCGCGCGTGCCCTGCCAGGGTAAATCATGTCGTCCGTGGCGCTTGTGCCACGCGATGAGGCGCGTGGACGCGCTGCGCTCAGCGGCCAAAAATTCCCTTGAGCACATCCTTGGCGGCATCGCGACCGGAGGGAGCAGGCGCGGGTGTTGCGCCCGGTGTTGTTGGTGTAGCGGGCTTTTTGCCAAACAGGCTTTCTTCGATTTTGCTTTTCACCATATCTTCGGCTTTTTGCTTCACGGTGTCGGTCAACAGCGAATTGAAATCCAGGCTAAAGGAAGGTGTCGCCAGCGGCCCGCTTACACGCACCGGCACTGTAACGCCTTTTAATTCATTGACGCTGCGTCCATCCTGCCCGGTCAGCGTGCCGACGATCGCAGCTTTTACCAGGTAATTGACGGTATCGGCGCCGATGTTGATATCGCCTTCGCCGGAGACCCGCAGCAGCGGCGATTTGAGTGAGAGATCATTGTTGTGCGCCACGCCGTTGTTAATCGCGAAGGTGCTGCTTAGCTCGGAGAATTCCGTTTTCTTGGTGTTATCCGCCGCTTGCGTTTGCTGGCCTTTGAGTGAACCCAACTTGGCTTTGGCGTCGTTGATGGTGCGCGCAATGTCGATGCCTTTGATGGCGCCGTCACGCAGATTCACTGCGGCGCTTCCGTTCAATGCGCGTTTTAATGCGCCGACGGTTGCGCCTGTTGTGCGCACGTCCACGTTGACCGTGCCTTTGCCATCCAGCATGTCTTTGTTGGCGAGGTCTTTGAGCAGCGGGCCGATGGAGACGCCGCTCAAATTCTGTTTGATGGCGAATGAGGGTGTTGCCTGTGCGGCATTGACCGTTGCCGCGCCATTCATCGCGCCGCCATACAAATTTGCTGACAGCGGGCTTACCGTTACCTGACCGCCACCGGCTTTGATTTCCAGCCGTACATTGCTGGCCTTGAGGTTCGATGCCTTGAGCGTGCCAATGCTGATTTTGCCGTTAGCACGCAGGCTGCGCAGGGCCGTGACGTCGATGGGTTTTTCTGCGCCACCACCACCGCTACCCGCGGATTTGCCGTCGCCCGGTGGCGCATATTTGTCGATGTCTAATTGATCGATATCAATATCGAAGGTCAATCCCGGCGGCGCAAAACCGTTGACGCCGAGTTGCGCTTTGATGGTGCTGTCCGCGACTTTGCCAGCAAGATTTGCCTGCACCTGCTGCTTGCTGCCATTGACGCTGGCGTTGCCGGTGAGGTTGCCGCTGATGCGTTTGCCCGGCAGATTCGGCCCGGTGGCGGTGATATTCACGCCGAGCTGCGATAACGTAATTTGCTGCGTTTGAAAGTTGCCCGACAGGGGCGAAGTTACGCGCGCTTTGACGCTTTGCTCGCCGTGTTTCATATCCAGATCCAGTGTCATGCCTGCGGCCTTGAACGCCTGTGCTGTGCCTTCAATACCGGGCAGCACCACATTCGCCTGCGTGACACCTTGGGCGTTGGTGATTTTGGCCGCGATAGTCACTTTATCACCGGAGGCTTTATCTTTAGTAATCAATAACTTGGGCGCATCAAATTTAATATCGAGATTGTCCTTGCCGCTCACCGCTGTCAGCGCCAGCGACAAACCGTTGGTCGTGAATTCGCCCGCTTTGAGTTTGGCGGTGACACCACCCGACGCCTTGGCATTGAGATTGCTGATGTCGGCAGCCTGACCTTTCGCTTCAAGCTCCAGGTTCTCCAGGGAAAACACCTGATTTTCAAGATCAAACGTGAGCCTGGTCTTGAGCGATATGCCAAGATTGACCTTAGGCTTATCGCCTTGCACTGTTACCGATAAATCAATTTTGCCTGGCACGTTAGGTGCAATTCGCCCAGTGCTAAGGTTCATATTGGATAGCGAGTAGGACGCACGCTGCGCTTCGTCACGATAGGTCAGGGTGGTTTTTTCGATTTTGACATGATCGATATCGAATTCAACCTGCTGCTGCTTTTTGTCGTCATCCTTGGTGAGCAGGTCGTCGATATTCAGGTGGCCATCTTTGTATTTAATGACGGTAGCACGCACGCCGCTGATTTCAACCTCATCCACTACGACTTTCTTCGACAGTAGCGGCATCAATTTGAGCGACACACGGGCACTTTCAACTGCGGCAAACTCTGCATCGCTCTTGAATTCAGACAACGCCAGCTTGCCGAGATCGGCGCCGATGCTGGGCCAGAATTTGAGCTTGATTTCGCCATCAAGCTTCAGCGTGCGCTGCTTTTTATCTTTGACCAGTTGAATGATTTGCGGCTTGTACGAATTGGGATCGAAGGTGGCCGCAATGTAGGCTACGACACCGCCCAGTAGCACTGCCACACCTGCGAACGCCATTAACAGATATTTGACGATTTTCATGGCTTTTAACCCTTGTCCGTTATCCCGCGATTCAAGGTTGGGGTTGGAGCGGGTGAAGGGAATCGAACCCTCGTATGCAGCTTGGGAAGCTGCCGTTCTACCATTGAACTACACCCGCGCGGAATTGCTGGTTACCCGTGACTGACTGGTGCGTCTGATTCTACCATCGCAGCATTGCGGGTACTGGTTTGTGTTACAGGGGGCCGCGATTGAAACGTAAAGTGTTACGACTCGATGCCCACCACCGTAAAACGCAGGCGCGCGCAGGCGGCAGTCTTTTCCACCACGTCCTGTATGTGCAGCAGCAATACGTAATCACCCACTGTCATGTGTACGCTGCCCTCGTCATAGCGCGTCGGATCGGCAACCAGTACTTCAATATCTTTTTGATGGGTGGGATCGGCAGTGAGCAATATGCCTTGATCCAGCGGCATACGCTGCGTGATGCGCAAATCCGTGTCGGCGTAGTCTTCACGCATGATACGCACTGCCTGCGCATTGCGGCACAACACCTGCACGCCGATTTGTTGTTGGCCATCATCAAGTCGTTGCACGCGGCGCACCATGCCGACCGACCACTCGCCGGCGACTTCGGTCTCGATGCCTGCGACATTGCCGACACTCACCCAGTCGGCGTTCACCGACGGGATCACCGCGCCAAACCCGCCCGCACTCATGTCGTTGGCAAGCCAGCTTTCAGCGTTGGATTTTTCAGTGAAATCAAATGGATCCGCTTCAGCGTGTTCGAGTACGCCGATAATTTGCGCAAAGCCCGGCACTACCGTAATGCGGGCATTGCTTTTTTGCCGTTCGTGTTGCCGCGCCTGAGGCTTGCCCGACCAATCGCGGTGTATCTGCGTCAGCACCGGCGTCAAAAACTCCAGATCAATGGGGTAGCTGAAGCCGAGTTCCACCGGCACCTTGGCGGTGTCCTCGATGTAACACAGCGCCTGACACAGTGATTCGCTCGCTGCACCCGCGCCGAAATATCGTAGATCCGAATCTGCGGCTGGCGCGCGCGATAGCGGCAATGGCGGCTTCGGGTTTTTCAGGTCAAAGCAGTGCGTGCAGCCCTCATCGGCAGTCTTGGACAGCACAAAATTCGATGAATAGCGGCTGACGATAAACGTTGCCAGATCCTGTCCCGGCGGTTGTAGATTCTCTGTGGAAATGGACGATTGCAGCAGCACCTTGAGAAATTCACGTTTGATGGAGGATGTATCGCCGGGATACATCAGCATTTCTTCGTCGATGTTTTCAGCTTCGATATACGTGTACAAATTGGCGAGGCCCATCCAGATCGACGGCACCGGCGCCGCATAACGCAGGCGCAACCACTGCAACTGGCGGCGTAACGCCCGCATCGAACGCGCTACGGCGACGCGTGCGGGCTTGCGAAAACCAGCCGCCGCCGCCGGATCAGCAGCATAGTGCTGCGCGCAGATGGCATACGCGGTGGCGAGCTCGTTCCAGCAGTTGTAGGCGCCATTCCACAGGTCGGCTTCACGCTGCCGGGTTTGCCGCGAAGTTTGCAGATATTCACGCAATAAAAGGCGCGTGCGTTCTACGGTCGCCGCATCGAGCAGATAGATGTCGTCGTAGCGTTCTTCCAGTGTCAGCGTATCGGTGCAGTTGATTGCAGCGAGTGCTTCGGTGATTTGCACCACTGCCGATACAGCATCTTCTGCCGATAAAGCCGCGATCACGTCGTGAGGGTCACGCAGCAGCGACATCCCATCCGCAGTCTTTTGTGTCCCCATCCAGTTCAACATACGCACTCCGATCCTCCATCGGCCAGCGGAAATTTTAGCAAGAAATCATGTATTTACCTACACATATCGGGTGCGGGCCTGTAACTTGACTGCCACGGCAGTTCACAGACCCGGTAAAATGCAGATGCCTGCACTGCGATCTGCGCAACTGTCGGTCAATTCCGTAAATCTGTATGGAATCCGGTAAATTTAATACCCATAGTTCCGTGATTACACTCACCGTCAATGGCGAAGCGCGCCAATTCTCGCAACCCGCGCCGTTGGCGTGCTTAACCTGTGCGGGCCTGATCGACGCGCTCGGACTGACCGGTAAACGCGTGGCGCTCGAACGCAATGGCGAAATCGTGCCGCGCGGACGCCACGCCGAAGAAGCGCTCGTCGACGGTGATAAAATTGAAATCGTGGTGGCCGTTGGCGGCGGCTAAAATCCACAAAAAGGACGCAACATGACTGTGCATGACAATCTGGATTCGCTGCTGATCGGCGGCAAGGCGTACCACTCGCGTTTGATGGTGGGCACTGGCAAGTACAAGGATTTTGCAGAAACCCGTGCGGCAGTCGATGCCAGCGGCGCGCAAATCATAACGGTGGCGATACGCCGTACCAATATTGGCCAAAATCCCAACGAGCCGAGCTTGCTGGACGCGCTGCCACCGTCGCAATTTACCCTGCTGCCGAATACGGCGGGATGTTATTCCGCAGACGACGCCGTGCGCACCTTGCGTCTTGCGCGTGAGTTGCTCGACGGCCACGATCTGGTCAAACTCGAAGTGCTGGGCGATCCCAAAACGCTGTATCCCAATGTGGTCGAAACCATCGCTGCCGCCAAGACCCTGGTGAAAGACGGCTTCAAAGTGATGGTCTACACCTCGGATGACCCCATCATCGCCAAACAACTTGAAGAAATCGGCTGCGTCGCGGTTATGCCGCTGGCTTCGCTGATCGGCTCTGGCATGGGCATTCTGAATCCGTGGAATCTGCAAATTATCATCGAAAACGCCAAGGTGCCGGTGGTGGTGGATGCCGGTGTGGGCACAGCGTCGGATGCAGCGATTGCGATGGAACTCGGCTGCGACGCGGTGCTGATGAACACCGCAATTGCTGCTGCGCGCGACCCGGTATTGATGGCGTCTGCGATGAAAAAAGCAGTGGAGGCCGGGCGTGATGCGTGGCGCGCAGGGCGTATGCCTAAAAAGCTGTATTCAGCTTCGCCAAGTTCACCGACGGGCGGTATGATCGGCAAGGCCTAGAAAAATATCAATAAAAACAAATAGTTACAGTTCTCTGTGTAACTACCTAGTATGACAGCGGTTTCTCGTCACATTCGCAGCTACGTGCTGCGCCAGGGTCGCGTTTCCAACGCACAGCAGCGCGCGTGTGAAACGCTGCTGCCGCGCTATGGCGTGTCATTTTCCGAAGCGCGCCTTGATCTGGAAAAATTATTCGGACGCAACGCACCGAAAATTCTCGAAATCGGTTTTGGCATGGGCGAATCCACCGCAGTCATCGCCGCCGCGCAGCCGGGCAACGATTATCTCGGTATCGAAGTACACACGCCCGGCGTGGGTAACCTACTCAAGCTGATTGACGTACAAGCGCTTACCAATGTGCGCATCATTCAGCACGACGCGGTGGAGGTGTTGCGTCACATGATTGCGCCGGGAACGCTTGACGGCATACACATTTTTTTCCCCGACCCGTGGCCTAAAAACCGCCACCACAAGCGGCGGCTGATACAAGCGCCGCTGGTCAGCGTGCTGACTGAGAAATTGAAGCCCGGCGGCTATCTGCACGCTGCCACCGATTGGCACGAGTATGCGGAGCAGATACTGGCGGTGTTTGCGGCGACGCCTGCTTTAAAAAATACCGCAGCAGATTACGCACCGCGACCTGAGTACCGGCCACGCACCAAGTTTGAGACGCGTGGGTTAAGGCTGGGGCATGGCGTGTGGGATATTGTGTTTATTCGTGACGCGTAAATTGTTTCACGATGGATTCCGCGCCAGCAAAAACGCCCGCAGCGCCTGCGGGTCCAGCGGACGCGAAAAGAAATATCCCTGAATTTCGTCGCATTCGTTTTCGCGCAGAAAATCAAGTTGATCTTCGGTTTCAACGCCTTCCGCGATCACCTTCAAATCGAGCGCATGGCCCAACTGAATAACCGCGCGCGCGATTGCTGCGCCGTCGCTGGATGAATTCACTTCGCGCGTGAACGATTGATCGATCTTCAATCGATCAATGGGAAACCGCCGCAGATAACTCAGGCTGGAATAGCCGGTGCCGAAATCATCGATCGCCATCATCAGGCCCAGGCTTTTCAGCTCTTTGAGTTTGGTGACTACCGAATCGACATCTTTCATTGCCAGACCTTCGGTGATCTCCAGTTCCAGGTGTCTGGCGTCAAGGCCGGTGTGCGACAGAATGTCAGCCACTTTGAGTATCAGCCGCTCGTCACGAAACTGGCGCGGCGACAGGTTGACGGCCACATGGCCAATCGCAAAGCCTTCGTCCAGCAGCGCTTTGGTTTCACGGCAGGCCTCTTCCATTACCCAACTGCCTATGGTCACAATCAGATCCGACTCTTCCGCTACCGGAATAAAACGGCCCGGTGACACCATGCCCATCTCCGGGTGCTTCCAGCGTACCAGCGCCTCCATGCCGATGACGCGATCATCCTTTGCGTCGACCTGCGGCTGGTAATGCAGCTGCAACTCGCTGTTGTCCACGGCGCGGCGCAAGTGCGCCTCCATCTGCAGGCGTTCCTCGGTAAAGCGGTCGCTGTCAGCCGAGTAAAAATAATAACAGTCACCCCCCAGCGTGCGTGCGTGCCGCATCGCGGTATCGGCACGGCGCAATAAAGTTTCAGGGTCGGGGCCGTCATTCGGATACAGCGCGCACCCCACACTGCAGGTAACGACGACTTCCTGTTCGCCGATCATGAACGGCGCACGCACGGCGCTCAGTACGCGTTTCATCGCCTGAGATGCACCACCGAGGTTATCGATATCAATCAGCGTCATGGCAAATGAATCAGCACCCAGCCGCGCCACGGAATCATGGTCGCGCAAAGCGCTGCGCAACCGCAGCGCCACGCCCTTTAATAACTCATCACCGGCGTCGTGGCCGAGGCTTTGATTGACGTACTTGAAGTGATCCACGTTAACCACGAAAGTGGCGACCATGCGTTCATAACGCTGGCCGTAGGCGATGCCGTGCCGCAGATGGTCCACCAGCAACGGACGGTTGGCCACACCGGTCAGACTATCGTGCGTATCACGAAGCACCATCTCGTCAAGATAGTGCCGCGTCTGGGTAAAATCCGTCACCGTGCCCACCAGCGAAGTCAGTTCACCCTTGGCGTTGGACAAGCCCACGCCGCGTTCAGTGACCCAGCGCGGTGAGCCATCCGGCGATAACACGCGGTATTCGATGTTGTAGCGTGCGCCTGTGGCGAGCTGATTCTGCACATCGTGCCAGGTGATGGTGAAATCTTCCGGCGCAATAATCGATGCCCAGGTGCGCGTCGCGTTATTGACAAAATCCGCTGGCGGATAACCGGTTAAATCCAGGCAACCATCGCTGATAAATTGCATGCTCCAGCGTTCGTCAGGCAAGCGCTGGTAGACAGCCAGCGGCAGATTTTGCATAAGCGTCGACAGCATGGCCTCACTATCGCGCACCTGTGTGCGGCGTACGGCTTGTTGGGTGACATCAACCGCGACCCCCAGCGTGCCCGTGACGCCGCCATTGCCATCGAGCAACGCCATGCGATGCGTCTCGAAATGACGGGATTGCCTCGCCGGATTAAAAATAAACAGCTTGCCGTGCCGGGCGGTTTTTGTGGCAATGACTTCGCGGTCTTGCAGCAGTGATTGCTCCGCCATTTCCAGCGGAAAAAGATTAAAGTCAGTTACATCAATAACATCAATCTCGCCACCGGATTGGCCCAACTGAAACTCGCACATTCGGCGAAACGCGGCGTTCACCACCACGTAGCGATGCCCGGCGTCTTTCACCCACGCCGGGTCTGGCATCGCTTCGAGAAAGCTGACTGAAATCGTTTGCGCGAGGCTCTTGATATCCATTTTGATTTAAGCCCGTGCCACCGATGGCGCACGCGTTAATGCATCGATCCACGGCATGACGTTGATTATTTTTCTACGCGAAGATTCGCGTCCTTGATTAATTTGCCCCACCGCGTAGTCTCGCTCGCCATGAAGGCGCCGAACTGCTCCGGCGTACTGGAAATCGCGGCAACGCCGAGTTCGCCCAGGCGGGATTTCACATTTTGCGTGGCCAGTGCCTTGACCAGATCGGCATTTACTTTGTCGATAATCGGACGCGGCACGCCTGCCGGGAACAAAATGCCCCACCAGTTCACCGCAGCAAATCCTTTCAAGCCGGCCTCGGCGAGCGTGGGCAGTTCCGGCGTAAATGGCCAGCGCTCCTCGCTGGTAACTGCCATGGCGCGCAACTTGCCGGTTTTCATCGCCTGCATCGCAGGCAATGCATCGGAGAACATGGTGGTGATCTGCCCGCCCATGATGTCGGTAATTGCCAGTGCGTTACCTTTGTACGGAATGGTAATCAGCTTGACGCCAGCGATCTGCTGAAACATCTCACCGGCAAAATGCGACATGCTGCCAGGGCCGCTGGTGCCATACGTCAACTCGCCGGGGCGCGCCTTGGCGAGCGCCACCAGATCCTTGATGGTTTTCACCGGCATCGTCACCGGCACCACCAGAATATTGGCGGAGTTGGTAATACGCGATACCGGCGCGAAATCTTTTTGCCAGTCGTAATTCACCTTGGCCAGCAATGGCTTGGCCACCACCGGGCCGAAATTGCCGAGCAAAAATGTATAGCCATCAGCGGGCTGGCGCGCGGCATATTCCATGCCGATGGAACCATCGGCGCCGGGCCGTGATTCGACGATCACTTGCTGGCCCCAGTATTCAGAAAGTTGCTGGCCGATAATTCGCGCCATCACATCGGAGCTGCCGCCCGCCGGATAGGTGACGATAAAGCGCACCAGCTTACTGGGATAGTTTTGCGCTTGCGCAAATCCGCAACCCAACATCAGTGCCGGAACCGCAGCGCTCAACCCAATCCTGATGAATCGATTCATTTCTCATCCTTATTTTATTGACGGCAAATTTAACATGTAATTTACCGCAAGCCCCGCTACCGGTGCATCAACCCCACCGTTAACCTGACATCAAGTTGAAGAAACCGTAACTTATTGTATTTATTGAGATATTCTCAGTATATTAAGTACCGCTATCCGGTAGGAACGTCTGTAGCAGTTCGTTTAAAAACCGCCGCCCCTGTAGCGTGGGTGAGACGCGTTGATGATCGCGCGTAATGAATCCGCGCCGCTCAGCGTCTTCCAGCGCGCGCAAAAGTCTTGTCAGCGGCACACCCGCGCGCTCGGCAAACAGGCTCACTTCAAAGCCGCCCGTTAAACGTAACGCGTTCATCATGAACTCAAAGCCGATATCAGTGGCGCTGACCTCATGGGATTCCTGGACTGCGTTGCCCGCAATTGCTTTTTCCATGAATTGCTTCGGCTGGCGGTAACGTACTTCGCGCAGCACGCGATCGGGAAATGAAATTTTGCCATGCGCGCCTGCGCCGATGCCGACGTAATCACCGAACAGCCAGTAATTCAAATTGTGTTTGCAGCGCGCGCCAGGCCGCGCGAAGGCGGATGTTTCATAGTTATCATAACCATGTGAGGCAAGCAGGGCTTCGATTTCAATTTGCATCTCGGCAGACGTATCATCATCCGGCAACTTGGGCGGATAACGATGAAAGTACGTATTCGGCTCCAGCGTCAGGTGATACGCCGAAAGATGCGGTGGTTTAAAAGTCAGTGCCGTTTTGATATCGGCCAGCGCTTCTTTGATGCTTTGCTGCGGCAGGCCGTACATTACATCCAGATTGAAATTATCAAAATGCTCGCACGCGATGTCGATGGCGCGTCGCGCCTGCGTGTCGTCGTGGATGCGCCCCAGCGCTTTCAAATGCTGAGGATTAAAACTTTGGATGCCGAGCGATAAACGATTCACACCCGCTGCGCGATAATCACGAAAGCGCGCCGCTTCAACCGTGCCGGGATTCGCCTCCAGCGTAATTTCCGCATCGGGCGTCAATGGCAAGCGTGCGCGCACGGCGGCGAGAATGTCATCCACTGTCGCACCGGACAGCAAACTCGGCGTGCCCCCACCGAAAAACACTGTGCTGATGCGTCGCCCCCATACGCGCGGCAATGTCTGCTCGAAATCCGCAATCAGCGCGGCGATGTAATTTTGCTCCGGGATTTCTGTGCCAGCGCTCTTGACCTCATGCGAATTAAAATCGCAGTAAGGACACTTTTTCAGGCACCACGGAACATGAATATAGAGAGACAGCGGCGGTAGTGCGCTGAATTTCAGCGCAGAATGATCAACAACAATGGCCGGTTGAACGCTCATGCGACGATATTCAATCTGCCCAGTTTTACGGCAAGTTCCGCCAGCGCTTTGCCGCGATGACTGATTTTATTTTTTTCTGCCGCAGGCAATTCCGCCGCCGTTTTGTTCAACGCAGGCAGAAAAAAATACGGGTCGTAACCAAAGCCGCCGTCGCCACGCGGCGTATCGATTATTTTGCCATGCCAGCGCCCTTCAGCAATCAACGGTTCAGGATCATCCGCATGGCGCACCAACGCGATCACGCAGACGTAGTGCGCGCCAAGGTCGCCTTTGCCAGCAAGCGACGCCATCAACTTTGCATTGTTGCGTGCATCCTGTGCTTCCCGATCGCCGGCCGCATCAGCAAAACGGGCTGAATGTACGCCTGGCGCACCACCCAGTGCATTCACGCAAATTCCTGAATCGTCTGCGAACGCGGGCAAACCCGATGCACGGCTGGCGTGTCGCGCTTTGGCCAGCGCATTTTCAATAAAGGTGCAATGCGGTTCTTCCGCCTCTGCAATGCCTAACGCCGCCTGCGAAAGTAATGTCAGCCCCAACGGCTCGCACAGTTGCTGAAACTCACGCAGCTTGCCGGGGTTGCCCGAGGCCAGAACGAGCTTATCGAATGTCACAAAATAATCAATAAAAACAAATGCTTACGGCGCATCGAATGCGGCGTGCTGTTTAGCGATTAACGCACGGATTCCGCTTTGAGCTAACTCAATCAGTGCATCCATTTCCGCGCGCGAAAACGGCGCGCCTTCGGCAGTGCCCTGAATTTCGATCATGCCGCCGCTGCCGGTCATCACCACATTCATGTCGGTATCGCAGGTGGAGTCCTCTGCGTAATCCAGATCCAGCAGCGGCGTGCCCGCGTGTATGCCCACCGAAACCGCCGCAACGTGTTCGCGTATCGGCGATGCTGCAATCAATTTTTTTGCCAGCAATCCACTGACCGCATCATGCAGCGCAACGAACGCCCCAGTGATGCTCGCGGTGCGCGTGCCACCATCGGCTTGCAGCACATCACAATCCAGATGAATCGAGCGCGGCCCCAGCGCATTTAAATCCACTACCGCGCGCAGCGACCTGCCGATCAGGCGTTGTATCTCTTGCGTGCGCCCCGATTGTTTGCCGCGTGCCGCTTCACGATCCATACGTGTGTGCGTGCTTCGCGGCAGCATGCCGTACTCTGCCGTCACCCAGCCTTGCTGCGTGCTACGCAAATGCGGCGGCTGTTTTTCCAGCACGCTTGCCGTACACAATACCTTGGTGTTGCCGCTTTCGATCAGCACGGATCCTTCGGCGTGACACGTATAGTTGCGCGTGATGCGGATGGTGCGCAATTCGTCGGGTTTTCTACCGCTGTGACGTGTGCTCATGCTATCTTCTCGTTTCAATCAATGAAAGCGGATTATACGTGAGCACTCCTCAAACGATTTACAGCATGACCGGTTATGGCATCGCCACCCGCGAACTGCAAAGCGGCACGCTCACGGTGGAAATCCGTGCGGTGAACAACCGCTACCTCGACATACAGTTCCGTCTGCCGGAAGAATTGCGCGCGGTTGAGCCCACGCTGCGGGAATTGCTGGCCGCCAAATTGACGCGCGGCAAGATCGAATGCCGCATCGCCATGGCCGCATCAACGGCCACACCTGCCGCAGCCGAATTAAACCAGATCATGCTGCAACAACTCGCCACACTCAATGCGCAAGTGCTGAAAGTATTTCCGCAGGCCGGTAGTCTGCGCGCAGCCGACGTGCTGCGCTGGCCCGGCATACTGGGCGCGGACACCCTGCCCGCCGACGCATTGCGCAACGCCTGTCGCGATGCCACTGCTGCAGCGCTCGAAGAATTCATGGCAGCGCGCGCGCGCGAAGGCGCAAAACTGAAAGACGCGATTCTGCAACACGCCGGCGCCATTGAAACGTGCGTCGCGGGGCTCGCGCCGCGCATGCCAGCAGCTATCGCCGCGTTCCAGGAAAAACTCAATCTGCGCCTGAAAGAGGCATTGATTAACATTGACGACGAACGCATTCGTCAGGAAGTGGTGCTCTATGCCGGCAAAATCGATGTCGATGAAGAGCTAACCCGGCTGAAAACCCATATGAGCGAATTGCGACGCATCCTTGCCAATGGGGGCGCAGCGGGCAAGCGGCTGGATTTTCTGATGCAGGAATTAAACCGCGAAGCCAATACACTGGGGTCAAAAGCCGCTGACATTGAAATCACGCAGGCGGCTATGGATTTGAAATTGCTGATCGAGCAGATGCGCGAGCAAATACAAAATATCGAGTGACATTTCACAACGGAACGCACAATCACCCTGCTACTTGTGCCGATTGCCATTCAATCCATGACGAAAAATATCACCTCACTTACGATCACCCGCCCCGACGATTGGCACCTGCATTTGCGCGATGGCGACTATCTGCGCGCGGTGTTGCCCGATACGGCAAAACGGTTTGCGCGCGCCATCGTGATGCCCAATCTCAAACCGCCCGTAACAACGGTTGCGCGGGCGTTGGCTTATCGGCAACGCATTCTTGATGCGCTGCCAGCGCAGTTACGCTTTGAACCGCTGATGACGTTATACCTCACTGACAACACGCGGCCTGAAGAAATTATTCAATCAAAACAAATAGATAGTATTAAGGCTGTCAAGTATTACCCGGCCGGTGCGACCACTAACTCTGACGCGGGCGTGACCGATCTGGCGCGTTGTGCCGCCGTGCTCGAAGCGATGCAGGAAACGGGCTTGCCACTGCTGGTGCATGGCGAAGTGACGGACGCGGCGGTGGATATTTTTGATCGTGAGCGGGTGTTCCTGGAGCGTGAACTTGCGCCACTGATGGCGCGTTATCCGCGCCTGAAAATTGTCGTCGAACATATCACCACGCGCGAGGCGGCGCAGTTTGTGATGGCTGCACCCGCAAATATCGCGGCGACGATTACGTCGCATCACCTGTTACTCAATCGCAATGCGTTGTTTGCGGGCGGCATGCGGCCACACAATTATTGTTTGCCGGTGTTAAAGCGCGAGGTGCATCGTGAAGCACTGGTGGCGGCGGCAATCTCTGGCAATGCAAAGTTTTTTCTGGGCACTGACAGCGCGCCGCACGCGCGGCATACCAAAGAAGTGGATTGCGGTTGCGCGGGCTGCTATACGGCGCACGCGGGCATTGAGCTTTATGCTGAGGCGTTTGAGGCAGCGGGGGCGCTGCATAAATTGGAGGGTTTCGCCAGTCACTTCGGTGCGGATTTTTATGGCCTGCCGCGCAACAGTGAGACCATCACGCTGGTAAAAGAAGCGTGGCGCGTGTCGATGGATGTGGCGTATGGGGATGACCGGCTGACGCCGTTTCGTGCGGGCGGCGAAATCAGTTGGACGTTGACGGTTTGATGCCGTAGATTTGTAGGTTGGCCAACCGTGGCTGCGTGCTACCATCGCCCGTGAAGTCAGCCAGACAGTCGCTGTGTACAGGTAATGCTGTGCATGGAGGAAAGTCCGGGCTCCATAGAGCAGGGTGGCGGGTAACACCCGTCCGTTATAAGCCGTGGGCGCAAGCCTGCGGTGAAGGCGAGGAATAGGGCCACAGAGACGAGTCCTGGCGCGCAAGCGTCAGGGGTGAAACGCGGCAACCTCCACCCGGAGCAACATCAAATAGGCAAGCGTTGAGGTGGCTCGCTGAGCTTGCGGGTAGGTGGCTAGAGCCGTGGAGTAATTCACGGCCCAGAGGAATGGCTGTCAGGGTCTGCGTCATTGGGGCCCCATACAGAACCCGGCTTACCGGCTGACTTCACTTCACGCTAATTTCCGCGCGGGTGTCGGTTGCTCGTGCACCGCCGCGATTCAATCCAGCTTCAGCCCCGTAGCCTTGATAACCTTCGCCCACTTCGTCACATCATCCCGAATGGTGCGGGCGAATTCATCGGGGGTGGTGGTGATCGGCTCAGCGCCCTGACTCGAAAAGCGCTCGGCGATCTCCGGATTTTTCATGGTTTTTGTAATTTCTGCGTGCAAACGATCGATGATTTCGCGCGGCGTGCCTGCGGGCGCGAGCACGCCGTACCAGGTGCTTACGGATGCCTCAGCCAGACCGCCTTCGCTGATGGTCTGCAACTGCGGCAGCGTGGGCAGTCGTTTGGTTCCGGTCGTCGCCACTGCGCGCAGCCTACCCGCCTGTATCTGCGCGAGCGCGGGCGGCAGGCCGGTGAATACAATATCCAACTGTCCGCCCATCAGATCGGTTAACGCTTCGGCGTTGCCTTTATACGGCACATGCACGAGCTTAATACCGGCAGCCAGATTGAGTAATTCACCCGCCATGTGATTGGTGGTGCCGATGCCCGGCGAACCGTAGTTGAGTTTGCCGGGGCGTGCTTTCGCTACCGCAACCAGCTCTTTTATATTACGCGCGGGCACGTTCGGATGCACCACCACGATCATCGGCCCGGTGGCGAGCGTGGTGATGGGCGCAAAGTCTTTCACCGGATCAAAGGGCTTGCGCGCATACAGGCTGGGGTTGACCGCCAACGGCCCCAACGCGCCGATCACCAGCGTATAGCCGTCCTTGCCCGACTTGGCCACTGATTCAAGACCAATCGCGCCGCCCGCGCCGGAGCGGTTTTCGACAATCACCGGCTGGCCCAGCGCTTCTGAAAGTTTGGGGGCAATCGTGCGCCCCATGATGTCAATGGTGCTGCCGGGCCCGAATGGCACAACGATGCGCACCGGCTTAGCGGGAAACGGTTGCGCGTGCGTCAAGTCGGCGAACCCTGCGGCGGCGGCTGCCGCGCACAGAAATTTGAGCGTGATGTTCACGGTAATCCTTATGAGTTGCGGTGAGTGATTTTAAGGCCGCGGCACGGCATCGCCTGCCAAATCCTGCTAACAGGCGAGCAAGGATGGACAGGGTAACCAGGATATTTCGACAAAATCCGGCGAGCGCACACTAAATCCTGCTGGTTTTGTGCCGCGAAACTTTCGCGCGTCGAATTTTATGTTGCAGTACCGCAACGTACCGCAATTCCCCATGTTTTCGTACGCTCAGCGTACATACTTAAAGCGTTACTTTTGGAAATATTTGTAACTTATTGTTTTTATTGTATTTAATTTTTCTGAAACAAGCTTGTTTTAGGCTTCATTTTTGCACTTAAGTCATTGTCAACAAAAAGAAAATCCCTATTTTTGAGGGCTTGTAAAAATGTACCTTCCCCAAGGTGGTAAATAGTGGTAAAAAGTGGGAAACACCGCTGGAAATCGCTTAGTTGCAGTACCGGGGCGGCGTTTGTGAGTGAGTACACACATAAGCGGCATAAACGGTTATTTGCGCGGTCAAATCAGTTCGGGGAATTCAGTGTTTCGCGGTATTTCGCCACTTACGCTTGACACCAAAGGCAGGCTCGCAGTTCCGTCGCGGCATCGCGATGCGCTGCTGGAGCGTTGCGGCGGGCATCTGGTCATCACGGCCGATGCGGATCGCTGCCTGCTGGTATATCCGCTGCCTGAGTGGGAAGTCATTCAGCAAAAACTCGAAGGTTTGTCCAATCTGGATCCGCGCGTGCGTGAGCTGCAGCGGCGGCTGATCGGATTTGCCGTGGATACGGAAATGGACACCGCAGGCCGTTTGCTGGTTGCGCCTGCGTTGCGCAAATACGCAGAACTGGAAACCAAAGTGGCGTTGGTGGGCCAGGGCAAAAAATTTGAACTGTGGAATCAGGAGCATTGGGATGGCCGCATGCAGGCGCCCGGTGGCCTCACACCTGATGGATTGCCAGCGGAGCTGGAGGGATTCTCTTTGTGATGGCGGGTGGACACCAGGCGGTGATGCTGGCGCAGGCGGTTGAAGCATTGAATGTGCCGAATGTGCGTAACGGCATTTATGTGGATGGCACATTCGGGCGCGGCGGGCACAGCAGGCGAATTTTGGACGTGTTGGGCAGCGAAGGGCGGTTGATTGCACTGGATCGTGATCTGGATGCCATCACAGCGGGCGCAGCAATCAACGATAAACGTTTTACGTTGTTGCACGGATGGTTTGGCGAAATGCGCGCGTTGCTGGCTGGCGCGGGGATTGAAAAAGTGGATGGGATATTGCTCGATCTGGGCGTGTCTTCTCCGCAGTTGGACGACGCGGCGCGCGGTTTCAGTTTCAGGTTCGACGCGCCACTCGATATGCGTATGGATACCAGTCGCGGGTTAACAGCGGCGCAATGGCTGGCGATAGCAGATGAGTCTGAAATCAGGGAGGTCATAAAAAATCATGGCGAAGAGCGGTTTGCTAAACAGATTGCAGCAGCGATTGTTGCTGCAAGAGCGGGGGGGGCTGCTATTGGCACCACGCGACAACTTGCCGCGCTCGTGGCGCACGCCGTCCCGGCGCGGGAGCCACGCCAGGACCCTGCGACGCGCACGTTTCAAGCTTTACGGATTCACCTCAATCAGGAACTCGAGGAGCTATCCGTAGTGTTGCCGCAGTGCGTTGATCTGCTCAATCCCGGCGGGCGCCTGGCGGTGATCAGCTTTCACTCGCTGGAAGATCGCATCGTCAAGCGTTTCATGCGTGAGGCGGCGGCGGGTGCTCGCGTGCCAGCGCGGCTGCCGTTGCGGGCATATGAAATGCCGCAGCCGCAGATGCGATTGATCGGCAAGGCGCAACGCACCAGTGACGAAGAAATTGCGCGCAATCCACGCGCGCGCAGCGCTAGCTTGCGTGTGGCGGAACGCGCCGCAATTAACAGCGGGCGCGGCGCACTGTGATCACCCGGATTAATCTCGTGTTGCTGCTGGTGCTAATTTTGTGCGCGCTGGCGGTGGTCACATCGCAGCACCGTTCGCGCAAGTTGTATGTGGAACTGCAGCAGGAACAGGAGCAGGAAAAGCGCTATGAATTGGCGTGGAATCAGTTGCAACTGGAGCAGGGCGCATGGTCCATTCATGCCCGCGTCGAACAGATAGCAACCCAGCAGTTGCGCATGCGCGCACCCTCTGCGGCGCGCACGCAGGTCGTGCCACACACCACGGAAGCGGCGCGATGAATACGACAGCGCTTAACGCCGCCACGCGGTCCCCGCGATCACAATTGACGCCGCGTCTAACCGGCTGGCGCTCATGGCTGGTGTTAAGCAGTTTGCTGCTGTGTTTTGGCGTGCTGATCGCGCGCGCAGTGTATTTGCAGGGCCTGAATAACGCGTTTCTGCAGGCCAAGGGGGAAGCACGCTACACGCGCTCGATGGATATCACCGCCACGCGCGGCGTAATCGTCGACCGCAACAATGATTTGCTGGCGATCTCCACCCCGGTGGAGTCCGTTGCGGCAAGTCCGGCGGCCACCATCGACATCACTGAAGATCAGCAGCGCAAACTGGCCAAACTGCTGCAAATGGATGTGGCCGAGGTGCAACGCAAACTCGAAGATACGCAGCGCGAATTCGTCTATCTCAAGCGGCAATTGCCGCCGGAGCAGGCAGCCAAGGTGGTCGAGCTGAATATTCCGGGTGTGTTTTTACGGCGTGAATTCCGCCGTTTTTACCCTGCGGCAGAAGAGCTGGCGCATGTCATCGGCTTCACCAATATCGATGATGAGGGGCAAGAGGCGCTGGAACTCGCGTTCGATGGCCGGCTGCGCGGAGAGGCGGGTGCGCGGCGTGTGCTGAAAGACCGCAAAGGTCGTATCGTTGAAGACATCGACGACATTCAGCCGCCACAGCATGGTGAGCGCATCACACTTACCATCGATGCCAAAATTCAGCATCTGGCATTTCGTGAACTAAAAAAAGCGATGGCCGATCATCGTGCCAAAGCGGGCGGCATCGTGGTGCTCGATGCGGTCACGGGCGAAGTGCTGGCAATGGCGAATTTCCCCACGTATAACCCGAACCAGCGCGGCGCGGTTGAGCCTGCGCGCATGCGCAATCGCACGGTCACCGATTTGTTTGAACCCGGTTCTACGTTGAAGCCGTTTACTGTCGCCACCGCGCTCGAGCTGGGCGTGGTGACGCCCGCCACGATTATCGATACTGCTGCCGGGCAACTGACCATCGGCAAAGCCACCATACACGATGCGCATCCGTCGGGCGCGTTGACGGTGGCGCAAGTGATTCAAAAATCCTCCAACGTCGGCAGCGCCAAACTCGCCTTGCGTTTGCCGCCGGAAAAAATGTGGAATGTATTCAACGCAGTGGGCTTTGGCACGCAACCGCAAAGCGGCTTTCCCGGCGAAGTATCGGGGCGCCTGCGTGCGCACGCCAACTGGAAGCCGATTGAGCAGGCCACCATGTCGTACGGCCATGGCATATCAGTGTCTCTGCTGCAATTGGCACGGGCGTACACCATCTTCGCAGGCGACGGTGAACTGAAGTCCCCCACGCTGATCAAACAAGACGGCGCGCCAGACGCCAGGCGCGTGATTTCCAAAGAAACGGCCGAGGCGGTGCGCAAAATGCTCGAAATGGCGGTGCAGTCCGGCGGCACGGCGCCGCGCGCACAGGTGGCGGGCTACCGTGTTGCGGGCAAAACCGGTACTGCACACAAGCTCGAAGGGCGAGGCTACGCGGCCAACCGCTATATATCGTCGTTCGTGGGATTCGCGCCGGTATCGAATCCGCGCATCGTGGTGGCGGTGATGGTGGATGAACCCACTGCGGGTCAGTACTACGGCGGTGCGGTGGCGGCACCGGTATTCAGCGAAGTGGTGGGCGGCGCGCTGCGCCTACTGGGCGTGGCACCCGATGCGCCGGTGGAAAAAATCGTGTTGCCACCCGCGCCGGAGATCAAGGAAGAAGTGTGAGCAGTCGTGCGGTGTGAGGAGTCAGGCGTGAGGCGTGAGAGTACTGAACCGATTGATTGGCTTGCCATCGACGCGCTGAAAATTCAGCGTTTGACGAGCGACAGCCGTACGCTGCGCGCGGGCGATACCTTTGTGGCGTACGCCGGTGAAAGCCGCGACGGGCGTGATTTTATTGCGTCGGCGATTGCTGCAGGTGCCTCCAGCGTGCTGTGGGAATCTGCTGATTTTAAGTGGAAAAATTCCTGGCGCGATTCGCGGCACGTGCGCCATTTGGGATTACGCGGATTGCGCCACAAGATTGGCCGTATCGCGAGCCACGTGTATGGGCGGCCGAGTTCGCGGATGTGGGCCGTGGGCGTGACGGGTACCAATGGCAAGACCTCCTGCACGCAGTGGATCGCACAGGCATTGAATGGCAGCGCACGACGTTGCGTGATGGCAGGTACTCTGGGCAATGGCTACCCGGACTCCCTCGAAGCAGGCATTAATACCACCCCCGACGCCGCGTGGCTGCATGGCAAACTCAACGATTGGTATCGCGATGGCGCGCGCGCAGTGGCCATGGAGGTGTCATCACACGGCCTTGAACAAGGGCGCGTGGCGGGCGTGGAATTTGATGTGGCGATGTTTACCAATCTGACCCGCGACCATCTGGATTATCACGGCACGATGGCGAACTACCGCCGCGCCAAAGCAAAATTGTTTGCGTGGGAAACGCTGAAGTGGTCGGTGTTCAATCTCGACGATCGCTTCGGTCGCGTACTGGCGGGTCAGCCGCCTGTGGCAAGCGTGCTGGGCTATGGTTTTGAACCACGCGCGACGCGTCTGGTGCGCACGCAGGGACGGCAATTAGCCTGCCTCGAAGGTCGCAATCTGCGGCTGGGTCTGGATGGCATACGCTTTGACGCAGCCACGCCGTGGGGACTGGTGCGCGTGAAAAGTGCTGCGCTGGGGCGGTTCAATGCTTCAAACCTGCTTGGCACGCTGGCCGTGTTGCTGGCTAGTGATGTCAGCGTAGCGGATGCCGAACGCGCGCTGGTTGCGCTTAAACCCGTGCCGGGGCGCGCGCAATGTTTTGGTGGCGGACTGCGTCCGCTGGTAGTGGTGGACTATGCGCATACCCCCGATGCGTTGGAAAAAATGCTGCTGACGCTAGGCGAAATTCGCAATCGCTCAAAGCAGGCCAGGCTCATCTGTGTTTTCGGTTGTGGCGGAGATCGTGATCGTGGCAAGCGCGCCATCATGGGCCGGATTGCGTCGCGTTATGCAGACCAGGTTATCGTCACCAGCGATAATCCGCGCAGCGAAAATCCCCTGGCGATTATCGCGGATATCCTCGACGGCGCAGTGCGCAAGTGCAAGGTTATCGAATCGCGGCCGCGTGCGGTGGATGAGGCCATCAGGCACGCGCGGCGCGGCGATATCGTGCTGGTCGCAGGTAAAGGCCACGAGGCGTATCAGGAAATCAAAGGCGTGCGTCATGCCTACAGCGACGCTGCTGCCGTTGCAGCGGCACTCACGAGGTACCGCGCATGATGCGCGTATCCGAAGCCGCGTTTGCCCTTGGTGTTGATCATCGCGGCGATAACCCGACGTTCACATCGGTCGGCACGGATAGCCGCAACGTCAAACCCGGTGAACTGTTTATCGCCCTGCGCGGCGAACATTTTGACGCGCATCAACATATTGCAGCGGCGCGGGCCGCTGGCGCCATAGCGGCAATAGCCGATGTGGCAGGCGCACCCCTTGCACCAGCCGATATGCCGCTCATCACCGTAAACAATACGCGCAGCGCACTCACGCAACTGGCGTATGCGTGGCGCAGCCGCTTCAGCATGCCGCTGGTGGCGCTCACTGGTAGCAGCGGCAAAACGACCGTGAAGGAAATGCTGGCCGCTATTTTGCGTGAGCACGTGGGCGATGCGGTGCTCGCCACACGCGGCAATCTGAATAACGAAATCGGTGTGCCATTGATGTTGCTGGAACTCAACGCATCGCATCGTTATGCAGTGATTGAGCTCGGCATGAATCACAGCGGTGAAATCAGCCGGCTCACGCAATTGGCGTGTCCGAATGTGGCGCTGATTAACAACGCGGGCCGCGCGCACATTGAGTATCTGGGTAGCGAGGACGCTATCGCGCGCGCCAAGGGCGAAATTTTCGAAGGACTGTCGAGCCAGGGCGTTGCCGTGATCAATGCGGATGATGCGCACGCTACGCTATGGCAGAAATTAGTCAATAAAAACAAATGCTTACGGTTTGGCATTGAACAACCCGCAGACATCAGCGCGCGTTACACACTAAGTGCGACTGCGACTGCGAGTGAGATGATGATCACTGCACCCACCGGCTCGGTCAACGTCACGCTTAACGCGCCGGGTTTGCACAATGTGCGTAACGCGCTGGCGGCGTGCGCGGCAGCAGTGGCGCTGAACGTACCTATAGCCGTAATCCAATCGGGCTTGTCGCGTTACAGCGGATTCAAAGGCCGTTTGCAACGCAAAGCCGCGCCGGGTGGCGCGACCATCATTGACGACACCTACAACGCCAATCCGGAATCGGTACGTGCGGCGATAGACGTGTTGGCGCACGTGCCGGGCAAACGGTTACTGGTGCTGGGCGATATGGGTGAACTGGGCGAGCGTGCGGCTGCCTGCCACACCGAGATCGGTGCCTACGCACGTCAGGTGCGTATCGAAAAGCTGTATGCGCTGGGCGAAATGTCCGCACTGACTGCGGTGGCGTTCGGCGCAGGCGCGCGCCATTTTGAGAGTATCGAAGCCCTGCAAGCGGCATTGAAGGCGGAACTCGCGCCCGACGTTACGGCACTGGTGAAGGGTTCGCGCTTCATGAAAATGGAGCGTGTTGTGGAGGCTTTGATCGCCGGTGCAAAGGAGGATTACGTATGCTCCTAGACCTCGCACAATGGCTGGCGAAAGACATACGTTCGTTCAACGTGTTTAACTACATCACGTTACGTGCAGTGCTGGCGTGCCTGACTTCGCTGGTCATTTCGTTCATGATCGGCCCGGCGATGATCCGCAAGTTGACTGCCTACAAAATCGGTCAGTCAGTGCGCGACGACGGTCCGCAAACACACCTAGTGAAAGCCGGCACGCCGACGATGGGTGGTGCGCTGATACTGGTGTCGATCGCGGTGACGACCTTGCTGTGGGCCGATCTGCAAAACCGCTTTGTGTGGACAGTGCTGCTGGTGACGCTGGGTTTCGGCGCTGTGGGCTGGGTGGACGATTACCGCAAAGTGGTGCATCGCAATCCCAAGGGCCTGTCGGCGCGCGCCAAGTTTTTCTGGCAATCGGTGGTCGGTTTGGCTGCGGCGCTTTACATCGCGTATTCCAGCAATTTGCCCGCGCAAACGCTGCTGATCGTGCCGTTTTTCAAAACCATTGCTTACCCCTTGGGCATCGTGGGCTTTGTGGTGATGACCTACTGTGTGATCGTCGGCACCAGCAACGCAGTAAATTTGACTGACGGACTCGACGGTTTGGCCACCATGCCGCTGGTGATGGTGTGCAGTGCGCTGGGCGTGTTTGCCTATGTGGCAGGTAACGCGATCTTTGCCAGGTATCTGGGCTTTCCGTTCATACCCGGTGCAGGCGAACTGCTGGTGATTTGCGCCGCCATTGCGGGATCGGGCCTCGCTTTCCTGTGGTTCAACGCCTATCCCGCAGAAGTATTCATGGGCGATGTGGGCGCGCTGGCACTCGGCGCGGCACTTGGCGTGATCGCCGTTATTGTGCGCCAGGAAATCGTGCTGTTCATCATGGGCGGCGTGTTCGTGATGGAAACGCTGTCGGTGATTATCCAGGTAGCCTCGTTCAAGATGACAGGCAAACGGGTGTTTCGCATGGCGCCGCTGCATCATCACTACGAACTCAAAGGCTGGAAAGAGAATCAGGTGGTGGTGCGTTTCTGGATTATCACCATGATGCTGGTGCTTGTCGGGCTGTCAACTTTAAAGTTGCGTTGATGCTGTTGAAAGGAAAGAAGGTTCTGGTGCTCGGTCTCGGTGATACAGGTTTGTCGATGACGCGCTGGCTGGCGCGGCAGGGCGCTGTTGTCTCTGCGGCCGACACACGGGATACGCCGCCACACGCGCCGCTGCTTGCGCGCGAATTGCCCGATGTGCGCGTGAGCGCAGGCGCATTCAGGCGTGATGATTTTGCGCACATTGACATGATTGCGGTCAGCCCCGGCGTTGACCCCCGCGTGGGCGAGTTGGCGGCGGCGCTCAAACGTGGCGTGCCGGTAGTGGGCGATGTAGAGTTATTCGCGAAGGCTTTGCAAGTAGGCAATGCCACGCCGGAGGTGATTGCCATTACCGGCTCCAATGGCAAAAGCACTGTCACCGCGATGTGCGGTGCAATGTGCGTAGCCGCTGGGCGCGACACTGTGATGGCAGGCAACATCGGGCTGCCAGTGCTGGATGTGTTGACAGAAATTGAAGACGGCACGCGCGTGATGCCCGATACCTTTGTGCTGGAGCTATCGAGTTTTCAGCTTGAAACCACGGTGAGTCTCGCGCCGGTTGCCGCAACCATGCTGAATTTAAGTGAAGATCATCTTGATCGTTACGACAGCTACGCGGACTACGGTGCAACCAAGGCACGCATTTTTGATGGCGGTGGTGTGCAGGTGTTGAATCGTGATGATGAACATAGCCTCGCTATGTGGCGTGCGAGGCGACGGATGACGACGTTTGGTTTGTCTGCACCGTTATCCCGTGATGAATGGGGACTGTCAGGCGTGCAGGACACCTTGTCGCTGGCGCAGGGCGAAGCCACGTTGATGCGTGTGGCCGAGTTGCCGCTGGCAGGGCTGCACAATGCCGTCAACGCGCTGGCTGCCGCCGCGCTGTGCAATGCAGCGGGCGTTCCGCACACGGCGATTACAGGCGCGCTGCGCGCCTTTAAAGGACTGCCGCATCGCGTAGAAAATATCAATAAAATCAATAACATAACATTTTTTGATGATTCCAAGGGCACCAACGTCGGGGCAACGGTTGCAGCATTGCGCGGGATGCAGCAACCGGTGGTGCTGATCGCGGGTGGTGATGGCAAAGGGCAGGATTTTGCGCCGTTGGCAGCCGTGGCGGCGCGCGCACGTGCCGTGGTGTTGATCGGACGCGACGCGAATTTGATCGCGCGTGCGATTGAAGCCACTGGCGTAACGCTGCTGCGTGCGGGCGATATGTTTGATGCGGTAGACGTGGCGTATCGCGCAGCCAGGCCGGGCGATGCCGTGCTGTTGTCGCCGGCCTGCGCCAGCTACGACATGTTCCGCAGTTATGTGCATCGCGCCGAAGTATTTGTCGAAGCGGTGTCGCAACTCGCGCGGCGGGTGTCCTGATGGCGACGGCGACGCTTAAAATGCATACGGCGCCATCAGCCGTTGCGGAATTTGACCGCAGTGTCGTGTGGATCACGATACTGCTGCTGGCGCTGGGACTGGTGATGGTGTATTCGGCGTCCATTGCCATTGCCGAAGCAGGTCGCAGCACTGGCCAGCAATCAATGTATTACCTGATGCGCCATGCGATTTTTCTGGCGGTCAGCGTGACGGCGGGATTGATTGCATTTCAGATTCCTGTCGCCACATGGCAACGATTTGCGCCGTACCTTTTTGTCGTGGGGCTGGTGTTGATTGCGCTGGTGTTGATACCGGGTATCGGGCGCGAGGTGAATGGTGCCCGGCGCTGGATTCCGCTGATATTTTTTAACTTGCAGCCGTCGGAGCTGATGAAAGTGTTTGCCGTGCTGTATGCAGCGGATTACACCGTGCGCAAGGCCGCGTTCATGCACAGTCTGCGCAAGGGGTTTCTGCCGATGTTCAGCGTGATGCTGCTGACCGGCGGTTTGCTGCTGCGTGAGCCGGATTTTGGTGCGTTCGCCGTGATTACAGTGATCGCGATGGGCATTCTGTTCCTCGGCGGCATGAACTGGAAGCTCTTCGCTGGCCTGTTTGTCATGCTGGTGGCGGGCTTTGTGGCATTGATCTGGTTTTCGCCCTATCGCATGCAACGTGTGATCGGTTTCATGGATCCGTGGGCGGATGAATATGGCAAGGGCTATCAGTTGTCACACTCGCTGATTGCCTTCGGGCGTGGCGAATGGTTTGGCGTGGGGCTGGGTGGCAGTGTGGAAAAACTGTTTTATCTGCCCGAAGCGCACACTGATTTTCTGCTGGCGGTGATCGCTGAAGAACTCGGCTTTGTTGGCGTGCTGGCAATTGTGCTGATGTTCGTGTGGATTGTGCAGCGCGCGTTTGCCATCGGGCGGTGTGCGGTGCTGCAAGAGCGTTACTTCGCGGCGCTGGTGGCGCAGGGCATTGGTCTGTGGATCGGCGTGCAGGCGATTATCAACATGGGCGTCAACATGGGCGTCTTGCCGACCAAAGGCCTGACGCTGCCGCTGCTATCGTTCGGTGGCAGCGCGATTGCGGCGACGTGTGTGGCGATTGCGGTGCTGCTGCGCATCGATTGGGAAGGGCGGCAGTTGGCGCGCGGGTTCAAAGTATGAGCCGCACCCTGATGATCATGGCAGGCGGTACCGGCGGCCACATCTACCCTGCGATTGCGGTGGCGGATTATTTGCGCGACAAAGGCTGGCAAATTGTGTGGCTGGGTTCGCAGGCAGGCATGGAAGCGCGCATTGTGCCGCCGAAGGGTTACGCACTGGCGTGGATACGCTTTTCAGGTTTACGCGGCAAAGGCCTGTTGCGCGCGTTGATGCTGCCGTTTAATTTGCTGATAGCGTGCGCGCAAAGCGCAGCTGCGATTTTTACGCACCGGCCCGATGTGGTGCTGGGCATGGGTGGTTATGTGGCGTTTCCCGGTGGTCTGATGGCAGCGCTGATGCAGCGTCCGTTAGTGATACACGAGCAAAATTCGGTGGCAGGTTTGACCAATCGCATGCTGGCGCGGTTTGCCAATTCCGTTTTGATGACTTTCCCAAATGCATTTAAAAACAATAAGTTAGCTAAATGGGTGGGCAATCCAACACGCGCGGATATCGGCGCGCTGGCGGCGCCTGACGCGCGCTTTGCCGCGCGCAGCGGCAAGCTGAATGTGATGGTGTTGGGCGGCAGTCAAGGTGCGGCGGTGCTGAATGACACATTACCCAAAGCGCTGGCGTTGATGTCGGAAAATGCGCGTCCGCAGGTCACGCATCAATCGGGCGCAGCGCACATTGAGGCCTTGCGTACCGCGTATGCGGCGGTGGGTGTGCAGGCGGAAGCGCTGCCGTTTATTGACGACATGGCGGCGCGTTATGCGGCGGCTGATCTGGTGATATGCCGCGCGGGCGCATCCACAGTGACCGAAATCGCCAACGTCGGTGTGGCGTCCGTTATGGTGCCGTTGCCGTGGGCGGTTGACGATCATCAAACCACCAATGCGCGTTATCTGGCTGATCGCGGTGCTGCGATTTTGATTCCGCAGGCAGAATTTACGGCGGAGAAAGTCGCGGCGCTATTGCAAAGTTTCACGCGCGACAAGCTGCTGGAAATGGCTCGTGCCGCGCGCACCGCGGCCAAGCCTGACGCCACGCGCACAGTCGGCGATATTTGTGTGGAGTTGGCGCATGCGGCATAAAGTCAAAAGAATCCACTTCGTCGGTATCGGCGGCTCCGGCATGAGCGGCATTGCCGAGGTGCTGCTCAACCTGAATTACGATATCAGCGGGTCTGATTTATCGTCGAATACGGCCACGCGGCGGCTGGTGAGCCTGGGCGCCAAAGTGTTCGAGGGGCATGCTGCGCAAAACATTGCAACGGCCGATGCGGTAGTGGTGTCTACGGCCGTGAAAGCGGATAACCCCGAAGTGATCGCCGCGCGCGAAAAACACATCCCCGTCGTGCCGCGCGCGCTGATGCTGGCCGAATTGATGCGTCTGAAGCAGGGCATCGCCATCGCAGGCACGCACGGCAAAACCACCACCACCAGCTTGGTGGCGAGTGTGTTGGCGGAAGGCGGGCTCGATCCGACATTCGTGATTGGCGGACGGTTGAACAGCGCCGGCGCCAATGCGCGGCTCGGCAGTGGCGAGTTTATTGTGGTCGAGGCCGATGAATCGGATGCGTCGTTCCTGCATTTGCAGCCGGTGATGTCGGTGATCACCAATATCGACGCCGATCACATGGAAACCTACGGCCATTCGCTGGAAAAATTAAAAGATGCGTTTATTGATTTCACCCAGCGCCTGCCGTTTTACGGCATGGTGGTGCTGTGTCAGGACGACGCCAATGTGCGTGACATCCTGCCCAGAATCACCAAGCCGGTGCTGACGTATGGCTTTTCGCCGGATGCGCAATTGCGCGCGGTGGATGTGCAACACAGCGGCGGGCAGATGCGCTTTCGCGCCGTTCGTAACAATGGCGAAGGTGCTACCGATTTAAATGTGGCGCTCAATCTGCCGGGCATGCACAACGTATTGAATGCGCTGGCGGCAATTGCAGTGGCCAGCGAAGTGGGTGTGGCGGACGAAAAAATCGTCAAAGCGCTGGCGGAGTTCAAGGGCGTGGGGCGGCGTTTTCAGCGTTATGGCGAGGCCGCGCTGCCTGGCGGCGGCAAAGTATCCGTGATCGACGACTACGGTCACCACCCGGCAGAAATGGCGGCTACCGTGGCGGCGGCGCGCGGTGCATTTCCGGGGCGGCGGCTGTTGCTCGCATTTCAGCCGCACCGCTACACCCGCACCCGCGATTGCTTTGAGGATTTCGCCCACGTGCTATCCATCGTGGACGCCCTGGTGCTGACCGAAGTGTACGCTGCGGGTGAAGCGCCCATTGTTGCCGCCGATGGCCGTGCGCTGGCACGCGCTGTGCGTTTGCAAGGCAAAGTCGAACCGATCTTTGTCGATACCGTGACCGCAATGCCGGACGCCATACGCAACGCGGCGCGGGACGGCGATGTGGTGCTGGTGATGGGGGCGGGTTCGATTGGTGGTGTGGCGGGCGCGGTGGTTGGGCAATGAATATGGCAGACGCCACAAATCTGCAAAGCTTGCGTGGGGCACTGCGGCTCAACGAGCCGATGTCGAAGCACGTCAGTTGGCGCGCCGGTGGCGTGGCCGCGCGCACTTACGCGCCAGCCGATTTGGATGATCTTTGTGCATTTTTGCGCTCGATTTCACGTACAGAGGGCTTGTACTTTGTTGGACTTGGCAGTAATCTCCTGGTACGCGACGGTGGGGTGCGAGCCACCGTCGTGTTTACGCATTGGGCGCTAAGGCAAATTACATTGCTGAGCACGGGAGAAAGCAACATCGAAATTCATGCCGGGGCAGGCGTTGCCTCCCCCAAGGTGGCACGTTTTGCAGCGCTACATGGCGCGCAAGGGGCTGAATTTCTCGCGGGAATCCCTGGTACCATCGGCGGCGCGCTGGCGATGAACGCCGGGTGCTATGGTGGCGAGACTTGGGAGCTCGTTTCGAGCGTGACCACGATTGACCGTGCGGGTGGTTTGCATCAGCGCGCGCCCAATGAATTTCACATCGGCTATCGCAGTGTCAAAAGTATCAGCGGTTTGGCGGACGAGTGGTTTGTGTCGGCGAACTTTAAAGTGCCGCATGGCGATGCGGATAACGCAAGTGAGAAATCTCGCAATAAAATCAAACAGTTACTATCAAAACGCATTGCCAGCCAGCCGTTGCAGCAGCCCAACGCGGGTTCGGTGTTTCGCAATCCGCTGAATGATCACGCAGCGCGCTTGATTGAAGTGTGCGGGCTCAAAGGCACACGTATCGGCGGCGCTGAAATCTCGTTGAAGCACGCCAACTTCATCGTCAACACCGGCGACGCTACTGCAGCGGATATCGAATCACTGATCGATCTGGCGCAAAACACCGTACGCGAAAAATTCGGCATTACGCTTGAGCGCGAAGTGCGCATCATCGGGGAACACGCGTGAGTAACCCAGGCGACTTGGGCAAGGTAGCCGTGCTCATGGGCGGTCGCTCAGCGGAACGGGAGATTTCGCTGCGCAGCGGCAACATGGTACTGGCCGCCTTGCAACGCAAGGGTATCGACGCGCGCGCCTTCGATCCACGGGACCAGGGTTTCGAGCAGTTGCAGACACAGCGGTTTAATCGCGTGTTCATTGCATTGCACGGTCGTTTTGGTGAAGACGGCACGGTACAGGGTGCGCTCGAAGTGATGGGTATCCCTTACACCGGTAGTGGCGTGATGGCGAGCGCGTTGGCGATGGATAAATGGCGCACCAAGCTGGTGTGGCTGGCTTCCGGCATAGCCACGCCCGCGTATGAAATGCTGACGGCGGATTCTCAAGCCGCGGATGTGACGGCACGGCTGGGCTTGCCGCTGATGGTAAAGCCCGCGCACGAAGGCTCCAGCATCGGCATCACCAAAGTGGAATCGATTGAGAAATTTGATGCGGCGTACGAACTGGCCGCCAAACACGATGGCAGTGTCATTGCCGAGCAATTTATCGCGGGGCGTGAAGTCACTGCGGCGATTCTGAATGATCAAGCCCTGCCGCTGGTGCGCATAGAGGCGCCACAGGGCAATTACGATTATCACAATAAATATTTTGGTGAGGCGACCAAATACCATTGCCCGAGCGGCTTGCCGGCAGCGCTTGAGGTGCGCATACAACAAGAAGCGCTGGCTGCGTTTCGTGTGCTGGGCTGTCAGGGTTGGGGGCGGCTGGATGTGATGCTCGATGCAAAAGACCAGCCGTGGTTTCTCGAAATGAACACCGTACCCGGCATGACCGATCACAGCCTGGTACCGATGGCAGCGCGTGCGAGCGGCGTGCCGTTTGATGACGTGGTGGTGCAAATTCTGGAGGCGGCGCATGTGGGATAGCCCGTCCGCGTTGAATCGCCTGTCAGATTTGCTGTTCGCGGCGGCGCTGCTGCTGGCACTGTATGGCGTGGTGCGTTTCGCCATCCATCAGCCGGTGTTTGCGCTGAGTGAACTGCGGGTGGTGGGCGCGCCCGGGTTTGTTACGCTGGATCAGGTTGAGGCCATCACCAAACGTGATTTTCGCGGCACGTTTTTTACGCTGGATATTGTACGGTTGCGCACCTCGTTTGAAAAATTGCCTTGGGTGCGCAAGGCCGACGTACGGCGCCAATGGCCAGATCGCGTGGATGTGGTGATCGAAGAGCACAAGCCACTCGCCCGCTGGGGCACCGACGCCTTGGTGAATACGCAGGGCGAGGTATTTAAGGCCGCGTATGACGCGACGCTGCCGCAGTTTAGCGGGCCCACTGGCACGGCGAAAGATGTCGCCATCCAATATGACGTGTTTCGCCGTGAATTCGCCGCCATCGGGCGCGAGCCGGTGCAGGTGCATGTATCGCCCCGGCGCGCGTGGCAGGTGCGTCTGGACAATGGTCTGACGCTTGAAGTAGGGCGCGAACAGATCGCAGCGCGTGTTGCACGCTTTTTGTCGGCGTATTCGAACACGATCGCGCCCCTGGGGCGGCGTGCCGACAGCGTGGATTTACGCTACGCCAATGGTTTTGCCGTGCGCGTGCCGGGACTGGCTCAGTCAAAAATCCCCGGTGCGGCAGCAACGCCCACGCCGAAGCCGAAAGCGTAACCAGCGCAATGAACCAGATGCCATGAACAAAACGCGCGAAAATAAAAACATCATCGTCGGTCTCGACATTGGTACGTCGAAGATCGTGGCGATTGTTGCCGAGATGAAAGCCGATGGCGGCTTTGAGATCATCGGCATGGGCACGCATCCGTCGCGCGGGTTAAAAAAAGGCGTGGTGGTGAATATCGAAACCACCGTGTCGGCGATACAGCGCGCGCTGGAAGAAGCCGAGCTGATGGCGGATTGCAAGATCAGCCACGTCAACACCGGCATTGCGGGCAGCCATGTGAAAAGTTTTAACTCGCAGGGCATGGTGGCGATCAAGGATAAGGAAGTTGCGCAGATCGACATTGATCGCGTGCTCGAAACCGCCAAGGCGGTGCAGATTCCGAATGATCAGCAAATCCTGCACATACTGGAGCAGGAATACATCATCGACGGTCAGGACGATGTGCGTGAGCCGCTGGGCATGGCCGGCGTTCGGCTTGAAGTGAAGGTGCATATCGTTACCGGTGCCGTGTCAGCGGCGCAGAACATCATCAAGTGCGTGCGCCGCTGCGGGCTGGAAGTGAGTGATCTGGTATTGCAACCGCTGGCCTCTGCCATTGCAGTGGTGTCGGATGACGAAAAAGATCTGGGTGTGTGCCTGATTGATATCGGCGGCGGTACTACGGATATTGCGGTGTTCACGCATGGCGCGATTCGTCATACGGCAGTGATCCCCATCGCGGGCGATCAAATCACCAGTGATATCGCCATGGCGCTGCGCACGCCGACCAAAGACGCTGACGACATCAAGATGAAGCACGGTTGTGCGTTGTCACAGTTGGCTGACCCGCAGGAAATGATCGAAGTGCCCGGCGTTGGTGATCGTGGCACCAAGCAGTTATCGCGCAAGACGCTGGCTGAGGTGATTGAGCCACGCGTCGAGGAACTGTATTCGCTGATACAGGCCGAGCTGCGCCGCAGTGGTTACGAAGAGTTGCTGTCGTCGGGCATTGTGCTTACCGGCGGCTCCAGCATGATGCAGGGCATGGTCGAACTCGGCGAAGAAATTTTTCACATGCCGGTACGCGTGGGCCAGCCTTCGTACAGCGGCGGTCTGGCTGAAGTGGTGCGTCACCCGCGGTACTCGACGGCAATGGGCTTGTTGATCGAAGGCATGCAGCAATACCGCGCGCAGGAACTCGCGCGGACGCAAACCGGCGCGTTGCAACAATTGGTGGATCGCATGAAGGCCTGGTTCAAGGGTAATTTTTAGGCATGACATTTGATATTGTAAATATTTGTTTTTAAACGGTTTTAATTTTAACAATCGACGCAAAAACGGAGGCACAAAATGATAGAGCTGATCGATGCGCAATCGCAGGAAGCAGTGATCAAGGTAATTGGCGTGGGTGGTTGCGGCGGCAACGCTGTGGATCACATGATTTCGCAAGGTGTGGCGGGCGTGGAGTTCATCTGCGTCAACACCGATGCACAGGCGTTGAAACGCAATCAGGCCAAAGTGCAGTTGCAGCTCGGTACCGGCGTCACCAAGGGTCTGGGTGCAGGTGCCAACCCTGAAATCGGTCGCCAGGCGGCAATGGAAGATCGTGAGCGCCTTGCCGAGCTGATCAGTGGTGCGGACATGTTGTTCCTCACCGCAGGTATGGGTGGCGGCACCGGCACCGGCGCTGCGCCGGTGGTGGCGGAAATTGCCAAGGAGCTGGGTGTGTTAACCGTGGCCGTGGTGACTAAACCTTTTGCCTTTGAAGGCAAGCGTCAGCGCATTGCCATGGAGGGTCTCGAAGCGCTGTCGCAACACGTTGACTCGCTGATCGTGATTCCCAATGACAAGTTGACGCAGGTATTGGGCAACACCGTCACGCTGGACGAGGCCTTCAAAGCTGCCAACGACGTGCTGCACGGCGCAGTGGCCGGCATTGCGGAGATCATCAGCAACCCCGGCTTGATCAACGTCGACTTCGCCGACGTGCGCACCGTGATGGCCGAAATGGGCATGGCGATGATGGGTTCTGCCAAAGCGGCAGGCCCGGATCGCGCACGCGCCGCAGCCGAGCAGGCGGTGGCGTGCCCGCTGCTGGAAGACATCAACATTCAGGATGCGCGCGGCGTGCTGATTAATATTTCCGCTAGCAAGGCGAGCTTCCAGTTGCAGGAAATGTATGACGTAATGGATACCATCAAGGCCTTCGCGGCAGAATCGGCCACGGTCATCGTCGGCACCGTCTACGACGAAGCGCTTGAGGACAGCTTGCGGGTGACCATTGTAGCGACCGGTCTGGGCAAACCTTCTGCGCGTCCGCAAATGAAACCGCTGCAAATGGTGGCGCAAAAAACCGGCACCGATGATTTGCCGGTGAACTACGATGACCTCGATCAACCGGCCGTCATGCGCCGCCGCAATCGCGACGCCACCGTGGAAGCGTTGAAACAATCGGGCGTGGAAACGCTCGACATTCCGGCGTTTTTGCGCAAGCAGGCAGACTGACTGCACTACGGCGTCAGCGCCAGCTCACGCTGACTTCGGTAGATTTATCCTTTAACCGGGTCGCGGCGTAAGCTGCGCCCCGGTTTTTTATTTAAAAATAACTGAATAAAAACAACAGGTTAATTTGGGTTTGCGGTGGGTGTTCCATTGGCGCTGAACGACCGTAGCGAACAACCGCGGTATGCTTTGCGTTTCAGGAGTGAGCGACATGCGACTGGGCTTCCAGCTTGTTGCCGTGATTGCCGCGGCTATGACGACCGGTAAACCGTACGCGCAGCGTGTTGACGATTACCCATCGCGCGCCGTGCGCGTGATCGTGCCGTTTTCGCCCGGTGGCCCGCCGGACGTGATTGGCCGACCACTGCTGCAAAAATTGTCTGAAGCGTTCAATCAACCTTTTGTGTTTGATAACCGCCCCGGTGCCAGCGGCTCGCTTGGCACCGACATTGTTGCGAAAAGCCCGCGTGACGGTTACACGCTGCTCTACACCACTGGCTCGCACAATACGAATTCGCTGCTGATCCGCAAACTGCCGTACGATGGTCGGCGTGACTTTGCGCCGATTTCGCAGATCACGCTGTCGTACGGGCAGGTCCTCGTTGCGCACCCTTCCGTGCCCGCGAAAACACTGCCGGAACTGATTGCCCTGGCACGGGCACGTCCCGGCGCGCTGCACTTTGGCACAGCGGGCGTGGGCAACATTACGCATGTGGGCATTGAAATGTTGATGGCTGCAGCCACTATCAAGCTGATCCACGTGCCATACAAAGGTGCGGGTCTTGCGCAAAATGATTTACTGGGCGGGCACATCGAATTAATGTTTCCCAGCATTTCGCAGATCGGCCCCTCTTTGCAGGCAAAGCGCGTTCGCGCCATTGCGCTCGGCGGCCCGGTGCGCGCACCGGTACTGCCGGATGTGCCAACGTTCGCCGAGCTTGGCTACCCGCAAGTGGATACGCCGGGCTGGCAGGCCGTGTGGGCGCCTGCAGGCACGCCACGCGAGCGCATTGTCCGCTTGAACACCGAGATCGTGCGCGTACTGAAATTGCCGGACATGCGCACGCGCATTGAAGAATCGGGATTGCGGCCCATCGGTAGCACACCCGAGGAATTTACGGCATTCATCGAACGCGACTACGCTTTTTTTGAGAAAGCGATACGCGCTGCAAAAATAGAGCCGCAGTAGGTTAGACTTTTTGCATGCGCCCGACATCATTGCGGTGCGGGCGATGCGGCTTCATGTAGTTTATAACGTATTGTTTTTATTGATATTTATGTCAAAATTGCGAATGCCCTTTGGGGCCATTGCTACAGTTGTTACTGTCGCTGCTGCATGGCTTGCGGCAGCGCTGCCACTGCATGCGCAGTCTTACCCCACGCGCCCGATCCGGTTGATTATTCCATTGCCACCTGGCGGCGGCGCTGATTTTATCGGGCGTGTTGTCGGGCAGAAACTGTCTGAGCAGTTCGGCCAGCCCGTGGTGGCCGATAACCGTGGCGGTGCCAGTGGCGCCATCGCGGGCGAGCTCGCTGCACGCGCAGCGCCTGACGGCTACACACTGTTTCTTGCCTATGCCGCTTCGCACGGCATCAACCCGGCGATGAGCAAACTGCCGTACGACGCGCTCAATGACTTCACTGCGATCACGCATATGGCGTCGTCGCAGAACGTTGTCACTTCGCACCCCTCTTTTGCTGCGCGCTCGATCAAGGAGCTTGTAGCCGCTGCGCGCGCCAAGCCCGGACAAATCACCTACGCTTCGGCGGGCTTTGGCAGTTCAACGCATCTATCGGCTGTGCTACTGGGGCAAATGTCAGGTGTAACGTTCAACCACGTGCCGCACAAAGGTGCTGGCCCTGCGCTGATTGATTTGCTGGGTGGGCACGTGCACTTTGCGTTCTCAAGTCTGCCAGCCGCACTGCCGCACACGCGCACGGGCAAACTGCGCGCGCTGGCGGTGAGCGGTCTCAAACGCTCATCGATTGTGCCTGATCTGCCCACCGTGGCAGAAGGCGGACTGCCCGGCTTCGATACCAATCAGTGGTACGCGCTGCTGGGCCCGGCAAAACTGCCGACGCCTATCGTGAAGCGGCTGCACGACGAAACCCTGCGCGCAATGAACGTGCCCGATGTGCGCGCCAGGCTCGATCAGCAGGGCTTTGAGATCGAAGGTTCAACGCCCGAAGCGTGCCGCGAGTACATCCGCAGCGAACTCGCCAAATGGGCGAAGCTCGTGGTGGCTGCGGGCCTGACGGCAGACAGGCCATAAGCTGGCAAGCAATACGGTGCCGTCCGGTGTAGTCTGTCGGGCACGCGAGCCTTTCGATGGCTGAGCATGGTCTTAAATCGCTTCACCTGATCGACCCGGCATCATTTCTCTTTGAAGGAAGGAATCCTGATGAACAATCCCGTCACAACCCTTATTCGTGTCCCCGCACTTGCAGTGCTGATCGCCCTGGTCATCGGCATAACCGCTCCCACCGCCAGCGCGCAAGGTACTTCAGGTACATTGCCGGGCCGCGACGTGCCCGCGCGCACGCTGCCGGTGCCCGCTACGGTCAGCCCGCAGATGCAAAAAATTATTGCAACGCCCATCAGCCCCAACTGGCGCACCGTTCCGCAATCGCCCGATGAATGGCGAGCATCGGTTGCCACTGCCGCAGCCGCCGCGGTAAAAAATCTGCCCGCAATGCGCGACGCGCTCAAAGTCAAAATCGAGCCGATGACCATTGATGGCGTAAAAGCGTTCATGCTGACACCTGCCGTGATCCCGCCGCAAAACCGCAATCGCCTGCTGATCCACGTACACGGCGGATGCTTTGTCAGCGGCCCCGGCGAATCCGGCACCAGCGAGGCCACCATGATGGCCGGGTTTGGCGGCTTCAAAGTGCTGTCGGTCGATTACCGCATGCCACCCGATCACCCGTTCCCCGCAGCGCTCGACGACGTGATGACCATCTGGAAAGCCGCGCAAAAAATGGCCCCCGCCAAAAACATGGCAGTCATTGGCTCATCGGCTGGCGGCGGACTGACACTCTCGATGGTGCTCAAAGCCAAAATGGACAAGCTGCCGTTGCCTGCGGCCATCGCCCCCGGCACGCCGATGTCGGATTTAACCGGTGCAGGCGATTCA
Organism: Betaproteobacteria bacterium; assembly: GCA_947486575.1. Lineage (GTDB taxonomy): Bacteria > Pseudomonadota > Gammaproteobacteria > Burkholderiales > SG8-41 > UBA5216. Next base: position 64,750 of record CANKUB010000004.1, read on the forward strand.
TTTCAGACTAATGCCTTGATCGACAACGTGCTGATCTCCTACGGCGCGAGCTGCGACGTGCGCGCGGCGATGTACGCCAATGGCCGCGATCTGAAAGACCCGCTGCTCTCGCCGGTGTACGGCGACATGGCGGGCTTTCCGCCGACGATACTCAACACCGGCACCCGCGATCTGCTATTGAGCAACACCGTGCGCGTGCACCGCAATCTGCGGCGCGCCGGTGTGATCGCTGATCTGCATGTGCACGAAGGCCAGGCGCATGGTGGCTGGTACCGTGATTACACCGCGCCGGAAGCCAAAGAGACGTTTGAGGAGATTGCGCGATTTTTCGACCGGCATTTGGGGAAGTAGCTCTCAGCCCCCTGTTCCCGGCAACGCCAAAATTCAGCGATCGATTTCAATCTGGATGTGAAGCCGCACCGCATTTTAGTCGCGAAGACTTTGCAGGCAATGTCAGAATTACGTTCGCGGTGACTGACTGATATCACGCATGAGCGGACGCAGTCGCTGATATCGCTCCCAGACGTTCGCATGCTTCCCCTCTGAAGGAAAAGCGGGAGGCTGCGCCGTTAAAAAGGATCGTACACAATGCTGTGCCGCATTAAAACCAGGCGGATAAAATCTATCCAGGGTGGGTCTGGCTCCCAGATCGACGTGACATTTTGCCAAGCGAGATCCGGCGAAACGCCTTCATGAATTACCCGATAGAGAAATGTGAAAACAGATGCTCGCTTGTTTACCTGGCAATGAACGAGCACACGCCTGGATCCTGATTGACTGAGTATGTTGCTGAACAGTTCAAAGTCTTCGTGGCCAGGTTTCCTGAAATCCACAGGTATATTCAGGTAACTGATGCCTGTCTTGGCAATTAGCATACCTTCTTCGGGAATAGCGCCGGACGAAGCCGGTGTAGCCAGATTGATGATTAAAGCGTAACCCTTTGCCCTCAACTGCCCCAGTTGAACCTTCGACGGTTGTCCTGACGTGTGAATCCGCTCTGAAACAGCCACGAAGTTGACAGGCACCTCCTGATTTGGCGGGTACTGATTTTCGGCTGAACGCGCCGACAAAACCGAATTGAGCATAACAACGGCAGAAACGAGGATAGCGATACAGGTTGTTTTTTTCATCCAACGACTCCCCATGCGAACCTCAGTCGGTTACAGGAATTTTACACACTACTATTTTTGCTGACGGGCGATCGAAGTCAGCCTAATCCTGGCGCGACAGGTCGTCAACCGCGCTTAGTCGATCTGGATGTTTTCCCGTTTGATTACCTCGCCCCACGCGGCCGTCTCGGCGCGGATGCGCACGGCAAACGTCTTCGGGTCCATCAGTTCCACGGCGCCCTGCACGCGCAACTGACGTGACGCGTTTGCGTCGTCGCGCATCGACGCGAGTGCGCTGTAGAGCGTTTGTATCACCGGTGCCGGAGTTTGTGCAGGCACCATCAGGCCCAGCCAGAACGGCACATCGAAGCCTGCGAATCCGGCGTCGATCATCGTCGGCACATCCGGCAGGTCTGGCCAGCGCTTGGCGCTGGTTACGGCCAATGCCCGCAACTTTCCGGACTTGATGGTGGGCACCGCCGACGGCGTAGCGAGGTGCGCATCAACTTCGCGCGCGAGCAGCGCAAGGTGTGCTGCCGAACCGCCCTTGTATGGCACGTGCACCGTACGAATCCCCGCGCGGTTGTTAATCATCTCGAAACCAAGGTGGCCCAGATTGCCGGCACCTGCCGAGCCGTACGTCAACTGGCCGGGCCGGGCGCGTGCCAGCGCCACCAGATCCGCGACGGTGTTTACCGATGCCGTGCGCTCGCCGGATGGGTTGATGGTCAGGATGAACGGCGCCGACACGGACATCGTCAACGCAGCGAAGTCACGCTCGGGCTGATAGGTGATTTTTTTGTAGATCTGCGGGTTAACAGTGATGCCGCTTGAGTTGGTCGCCAGCAGTGTGTAGCCGTCAGCGGCTGCGCGCGCGGCCTCCGTTGCCCCCAGCACGCCGTTGGCCCCGGGGCGGTTATCGACCACCACCGGCTGTCCGAGCTTGAGCCGCAGGTGTTCGGCCGATGCGCGCGCGATCGAGTCGGTTGAACTGCCGGGTGGAAAGCCGACAATGATGCGCAGCGGCCTGCCGGGAAACGCCGTGGTCTGCGCGTGTACCTGTCCGGCAACACTGGCGGCAAGCATCGCCACCGTTGCGGCACGAAGAAAACGTCGGTGGATGTCTGAAGCGCGATTCATCAATAGTCGAGAGTTTGAAGACAGAATGCCCAGTGTATCCCATAACACCGCGACCACGGTTCATCGCTCATGGCCGAATCCGGGCATGGCGCACCGCCTCAACCGCGTCAAGCGGTAATTGTTCTTGACTTGCACAGGAGTGCGGGTATCGTTTGTGCTAGTCAGTCACGTCATTCCTGGGGAGGATCTATCCGTGAAAATCAGCACATCAATCTGTGTCGCGTGTATTGTGGTCGCGTCGTCTGTCATGGTTTCTTCGTGTGCGACCGTGCAACAGCCGGACGCTGCAACCTCGATGGATTGGCCGCTGCATAACTTCGATCTGGCCGGGAGCCGCTTCTCCAGGCTGGATCAGATCAACCCATCCAACGTCAAGACGCTCGCGCCGCGCTGGCTGTTTCAGCATGGCGTTATTGATGGCGTCAGTAATCAGACGACGCCGGTCGTCGTCAATGGAACGATGTACGTGACTGATTCCCGCGGCAGCGTCTACGCGGTTGATGCGGCCGATGGACATTTGCGCTGGATATTTGACGTTACCCAATTGATCGGCGGGCGAGGGTGCCGGGCGGGACTGGATTGCTACGTTTTTCGCAACCGTGGCGTTACCTATGCGGACGGTGTGATTTACACCGCAGCGGGTTCGTTTATTTTTGCGCTTGATGCCAGGACTGGTGCGCCGATCAAAGGCTTTGGCAAGGACGGTCAGGCCAGCACCATACTCGACGTACTGAGGCTGCGCTTTCCTAATGTGAAGGACGCCATCAGTATGGGTTACTGGTTCACCACGCCGCCCCAGGTACACAATGGCGTGTTGTATGCGGTCAGCACCCGCAGCGAAAGCCACATCCCCGGCGGACATGTGATTGCCGTGGATGCCAAAAGCGGCAAGGTGCTTTGGCATTTCAACACTGTCCCGCAAGACGCACGTGATCAGGGCTGGGAAATTGCAGGGCCCACCTGGGTCGGCGGTGAACGTCACGGCGGCGGTATCTGGGAAACGCCGTCAATCGACCCTGAACTGGGATTGCTGTATGTGGCCGTTGGCAATCCGTTCGGTGACAGCACCAAGCGCGCCGGCATCAACCTATTCACGGATTCGATCGTCGCGCTCGAGCTTGGCACCGGCAAATTACGGTGGCACTACCAGCAAACCCACCATGACGTGTGGGATTACGATTCCGGCAACCCGCCGATCCTGTTTGACATGACTGTTAACGGGCAGCGTGTCAAAGCGCTGGCCGAAGCCAGCAAGAACGGGTTTCTCTACATCCTGAATCGCGAGACCGGGCAGCCCGTACACCCGATCAAGGAAATGCCGGTGCCCACTGAAACATCGCGCGCGGGTGAGCAACCTTGGCCGACGCAGCCGATTCCGTTTACCGCAAAGGGCGAGCCGATGCAGCCGGTGAGCCCGGTATTTCCGATCGATATTCCGCCAGAGAGCATGGTGGGCAAAACGCTGGTGCCGATGTTTACACCGCCGGGCCCGAACCAGATTCGTGCCCCTGGCTTCGGCGGCGGCGGCAACTACGGCCCGCTGTCCTACAGCCCACTCACGGGGCTGCTGTATGTAACAGCCATCGACAGCCCGTTTGGCGTGACCAACCGCCCGCCCAAAGGTTACGTCTCTGCATACGATCCGACGACCGGTGAGTTGGTGTGGCGGAAAATTTTTGACGGATGGGCGCAAGCCGGATCCGTGGTCACCGCCAGCGGCCTGCTGTTTGTCGGCAGCGGCAGCAACACGGCGGGCTATTTCTACGCCTATGACGCGAAAACCGGCGAAGAACTGTGGAAGTTCAATACCGGTGCAGGCATATTTTCTTCGCCTGCGATATACAGATTGAACGGCGAGGACTTCGTTACCGTTGCATCGGGCGGCGGTGATAGAGGACGCCGGGGTGGTGACCTGATACTGAGTTTTGCGTTGCCCAAGCGATGAAGTTGCATGTCTTACAGCTTTCAACCGCAGCCGCGGTGCTCGGCTGTGCGGGCGCGCCGTGGGCACAGCCCGCATTCCCAACCAAGCCGCTGCGCATGATCGTTGCCTTCCCCGCTGGCGGCCCCACCGATCTTCAGGCACGTCTGATCGCGCGCAAGCTCACCGATGCGCTCGCCCAGCCGGTGGTGGTGGATAACCGCGGTGGCGCGGGCGGTGTGATCGGCGCGGAGCTCGCGGCCAAGGCACCACCCGATGGCCACACGATGTTCTTTGCCAGCATTAGCGTGGTGATGGCGCCGCTGCTGATGCAAAAGCCGCCCGTCGACGCCGTGCGCGATTTCGCCTCCATCGGCATGGTCTCCACCAACCCGTATGTGATGCTGGTCCATCCCTCGCTGCCGGTGAAAACGCTGCGGGACTTTGTGGCGCTGGCAAAAGCACGCCCCGGACAAATGAACTATTCCTCCTCCGGTACTGGCACGCCGCCCCACCTGGGCGTCGAACTGCTGAAGCTCGCCGCAGGCCTATCGATCACCCACATCCCGCACAAAGGGGCCGGGCCCGCGCTCACCGATTTGCTGGCGGGCCACGTGGCGATGGTGTGGATGAACCCGCTGACCGCACTGCCGCAACATCGCAGCGGCAAGGCGCGCGCGCTGGCGGTAACCACCCTGCGGCGCTCACCCGCCGCGCCGGAAATTCCGACGCTGGCCGAAGGCGGCGTGAACGGCGTGGATGTAGGCTCATGGTTCGCCATGCTCGCGCCCGTGGGCACGGCAAAAGACATCACCGCACGCCTGCACAGCGAAATCACACGGTCAGTCAGCGCGCCCGATTCAAGGGCGCGGCTCGATGCCGACGGCTCGGAACCCTTCAGCATGCCGCCGGAGGAAACCGCCGCCTTTATTCGCAATGAAGTGGTGAAATGGCAAAAGGTGGTGAAAGCCATTAACCTTCGTATTGAATGACAGAATTACAAAAATAGAAATTTGTGATCGCGGGACCTGTCGCCTATTTTTGCGGAACCTCATCTTGCCTCTCTATCCAGACCTCGCGCACGCCATCGACACTCTCAGCTACGAGGGCTTTGCCGTGCTGCCCGCATATCTCGACCGCAACGGTCACATGAACATCGGCTATTACTCGGTGATCTTCGATCAGGCGCTGGACCTGCCGTGGCCGCTGCTGGGGCTGGGGTACGACAATATCGGCCAGGATGGGCGCAGCGGCCACAGTACGTTTGCGCTGGAAAGCCACGTCACCTACCAGCGCGAAGTGCGCGAGGGCGACCCGCTCGACTTCACTTTTCAGATCATCGACATCGACGCCAAACGCATTCACTACTTTATGACCATGCTGCACCGGCGTGAGCGCTGGCTCGCGGCGACGCTGGAATCCATCTCGATGTGCATCAACATGACTACCCGGCGCAGCGCCCCGTGGCCCGACGAACCGGCTGCGCGCCTGCGTGTGGTGTACGAGGCGCATCGGCAGCGCCCGCGGCCCGCGGAGGTTGGGCGAACGGTAGGCATTCGGCGTAACGCAGCTTAAGCGGCGGTGCAGACCGGCATGCCCTGCGCTATGATCAACATCTTTAAATCCATTGTGTTTTTCGGGAATTCACCATGCAAGTTGTTTCCAGCCTCGATGTTGCCGCGCTGAAGCGCGAGATTACGCTGCCGATGGGCGGCGGCAAAGCCACCAAGACGTTGTACCTGGGTACGTGGGAGAAACCGCGAACGCCCGAGCCCGGCGTCTCGCCGCAGGCTTACACCGTGCGACAGGAACACCAGAACATCACCCACGCGCATTACCACCAGACGGAACAGTGGCAAGTCATCGTCAAGGGCACGGGTAAGCTGGGGCGCGCCAACGTGGCGCCCGTGGCACTGCATTTTACCGACCCGTATACCGCGTACGGCCCCATCGTGCCGGAACTGGAAGGCGTAACCTACTTCACCCTGCGCGCCCGCTCCGACCCCGGCGCCTGCATGCTGGCCGCCCCTGGTGTCAAGGAGGCAATCCGCCCATCGAAACGGCGCTTTATTCTCAAGGGCGCAAGCGAACTGCGTATCGGCACACCCGAAGCGATGCGCGCGCGCGAAGAAACCGCGCTGGATGTCATCGTTGAACAGCATACGGATGGACTCGCCGCCTGGATGCTGCGCTTGCCGCCGGGCGCGCCAGCCGCATGGCCTGCGGAATGCGGCGGCGCCGGACGTCATCTGATGGTTGCTGCGGGGACACTGATACACGAAGGCAAGCCGTTGCCCTACGAATCGCTGGCATTCGCCTGCGCTGGCGAGGGCGGACCGGACGCAAGCGCCGGACCGGAAGGCGCTGAAGTGCTGATCATGCAGTATCCGCAGCCGGATCCGACATTGCTCGATGGGGTATCGGCGCCCTATTCGACGGACGGACGCTGATTTTTCGATTGTGGGTACGATATGAAAGACCCCCTCCCTGCCTGCTCCCTCGGGCCTTTAAAGTTTTGTGAATAGGTGGTCAACATGAAAATAGAAACGCTTAGCATCTCGAATTTTAGAGGGATAACAGATGTTCGCCTAGAGAATTTGGGAAACATGGTGATCATTGCAGGTCAAAATGGGTCGGGAAAATCATGCATATTCGACGCGATTAGACTTTTGAAGTCGCTATATGGCGGCTACCAAGCCAATGAATGGCAACAATGGATGGGCGAATTCCAAATTAGCTTGACGAATCGCGCGAGCGACTTTGCCCTAATGATGAACGATGTAACTCGTGAACTCCGAGTGTCCTGTGATTTTCGCTTAGCTAATGAAGAGCGCGCATATATTCAGTCCCACGCTGATGAATTACTAAGAGACGAAATTTCTGACTATGCAAACAGAACATTGGTAAGTGCGATAGATACCGGAACTGATCCAAAAGGCTCAGACTTAGCCAGTCTGTTGTTTACAGCAATAGAAAATTCTGCGGCAAGATTGGAAAAAGCAAGAACAAAACATCTCAGCAAGAACGCTTTGATTGAACAGGCGGAGAAAATAAATGCCAAATATGTTGAGGGACTAGCAAATGGGACATGGACGTCCATTTTTCGAGGGCGCGACGTATTGAAGCGATTTGCGGGAAAGCACGCCCCTTCTATCTCTTACGAAGTGTTCCGCAATCTAGTGCTCTCTAAAATGAAGGATGACGGTTATCGCCCGGAGGGCATGGAATCAGTGGTAAAAAAAATCCTTACTTCGTGAATGTAGAGCAAATAGGGTCAGACACGATATATCGTAACTATTTGTTTTTATTAATATATTTTCAGAAACGCATCGTATAGCATCGCGCCCAAGGACGACGTGTTGGCAGACGCCTGATCCCACTAGTTTCGCGGCGGCGGCAAAGTCTCCACGATGGAGGCGTAGCCGCCCATGCGCTCGACCCAGGCGCGCAGGTTTGGGCGGCCGTCCTGCCAGCGAAATCCTTGCGGGCGGTCGTTCGTGCGGCCGTGGAGGGCGCAAGCGAGTGTGATTTGCGCCATGTTCAGGGGGCCGGAGAGTACCTTGCCCTGCACTTCCTTCTCGAACACATCGGCAAGACGCAGGGCGCGCGCCTGCTCGTGCGCGATGATCGTCGCGGAGCGGATTTCCGCTTCCCGGTAAAGATACTCGCGCCCCCACAGGCTGAGCCCGTCGAGCATGCTGCGCGCTGTCGCCTCGATGCGCCGATGCTCAAGCCCCGCCATGCCTGCCGGCGGATGCAGGGTCGGGGCACCGTCGAGATGATCCATGAACCAGCAGACAAGCGTCGAATCCTCCAACACGGCCCCGTCATTGAGGATCAACGACGGCACCCGGCCGGATGGATTGACTGCGTAGTACGGATTGTCAGCGCCCCGCGTCTTCAGCGGATGGAGGGCGATGCGGTCCGCCAATCCCTTTTCGAGGCGGACGATCCGGGCGATGCGGCCGTACGGGCTGGTGAGCGAGGTATAGAGCTTCATGGTGCGCTGCTGATCCTTCCAAGGAGCGACATAACTAAAGGGGCCAGGCTCGAATTTCCCACTCACGCGGCAGATCGCCCGCCGCCACCGTATCCACGCGCATCGGTAAATCACTTTCGCTAAACGCTTCCCTGAGCGCATAAGCCTGATGAGGCTTCAGTGGAGGGCCTTCCAACGCCAGATCAAGGTCCGAGTGCGGCTTCAGGCGTGCGCGATCCGCAGCATCTAACACGACGCGCGATCCAAACACATAGGCACGGTGATGTGGGGCGTGGGTTCGCAACACGGCACGCACCAGCGCCAGGTGCTTGGGTGCCAGCATGAGTTTGCCACCTTTTTTTGCAACGCGGATCATTTGGCGGCCTTGGCCAGACGCGCATGCAGTTCCTGCGCATCACGCAGAAAGCGGCTTAGCCCGCCAAAGACCTTTCTGGCTTTAGCCGGATCATAAACGTGACTGGTTATATTGCGCAGCTCGCGATAACCAAACCAGGCAGTTTCGGATTTAATCAGCCCGCGTTCGATACCCATGCGTATCATGTCGCGATAACCCAGCGCATCGATTTCCGAAGGTGAGTCGGACATGGCGGTTAACTGCCGCCGCAATGATTTGACACACAATTCATAGGTGTATTCAAAGCGTTGAATCGATGCATCGCGCACATACTCGTCCTTCGGGCGCAGCTTGGCGGCGTCCAGCGCTTTTGCGAGCGTGGCAATTGCCTTGCGTAACGATGTAAAGTCGAGCCGATTCATGGCGCTATTTTGCAGAATATCAGGTGATTAATCCAGGGTGGCAAGGGCGACAGTCAGTATAACGCAAGTATTTGTTTTTATTGAATTTTTATAAAATACTGATCACACCGATATCCCCGAATTCTGCAAAAACGCCCGTTGCAAATCCCACCGCGTGGCACCCGCCTATCAACGCACGGAACCGGGAACCCAGGGACAGGTCTTGCAATCTAGCAAAACCGACGATCTTCGCGTCATAGCCCCCGATGTTACCGACCGCGAAAGTCAGTTGCGCAATGGCAATTTTCAGGCCTGCGGCCGCCCCGGAAACACCTGCCCCAGCACATCCCCCGCTGCCTTGATCATCAGCTTCGCCGCATAACCCACCGACACCAGCGCAAAGCCCTTGGCCACTGCGGCCTTCGCGACATCCACACTGCCCGCATAAGTGCCCGCGACGATGCCGTGTTCCTTGGCAATGGCAATGGAGTCGTCCATCGCTTTGATCACGCGCGGGTCGCTGGCGATATAGGTGGGTGCGCCGCCGTGGTCTATGGTGAGGTCGTTGGGGCCAACGTAAATCATGTCCAGGCCCGGCACTGCGGCAATGGCGCGCATGTTTTCGACACCCTTGATGGTTTCGATTAGTGCGACTTTGACAATCTGTTTTTCATACTGCCGGAAGTAATCCGGCCCGCCGTAGAGCAGGCCGCGCACCGGTCCCCAACTGCGTGTGCCGCGCGGCGCGTAGCGGCAGGCGGCGACAAAGCGCTCGCAGTCTTCCACCGTTTCAATCTGCGGGCAGATCACACCATAGGCACCTGCGTCGAGCACAAAGCCAATTTCAGCGGGGTCATTCTGTGTCACGCGCACCAGCGGCGCGCCCTGCCCCAGCGAGATGGCTTGCAGTACATTCACCGCCGTGGCGCGGTCGATCAGGCTGTGTTGCAAGTCCAGTACGAAGCTGTCGTATGGCAGCTTGACCAGACCTTCCACCGACACCGGCCAGCCGATGTCGATCCACAGGCAAGACGCCACTTCGCCGCGCGACCAGCGTTCACGCAAGGGGTTAATGCGCATGAACGGGCTCGCTGCCGAATTCAAAAATGGAGGTGCGATAAAACTTGCGCAACTGGTTCTTGGGATAATCCCCGCGCCCGGTGTGCCACGCACAGCGGTTTTCCCAGATGATGGTGTCACCTACCTGCCATTCCTGCTCCCACTGAAACTCGGGACGTTCGCACCAGGCAAAAATCTCTTCGAGCAGTGCGTCGCTTTCCTCACGCGTCATACCTTCGATTTGCAGCGTGTGATGCGGATTGACGAACACCGCCTTTTTGCCGGTTTCTGGATGCGCGCGCACCACCGGGTGGCGCACCTCGCCCATCCGCTTCATTTCCTCGGCGGTGACGATGCCTTGCGTATACGCCTTTCGGCCGCGCAGCCGGTGTAGCGCAGTGAGGCCATCAATGCGTTTTTTCAATGCATCAGGCATGGTGTCCCACGCCAGGTACATATTGGCAAATGCGGTATTGCCGCCACGATCGGGCAACGCCACCGCATGCAGAATGGTGGCTTTGGTCGGGTCTTGCTGAAACGTGCCATCCACGTGCCAGCCAAACCCGCGCTCCGCGCCGACTTTGTCGTAATTACCGTTGGCATCGAGGTTGGTCATGATCACCACTTCGGGCACCTCCTTGTCGTGATAGGCCTTGGCTGCGTGCGGACGCAGCACGCCAAAGTAGCGGCTGAAATCGCGCAGTTGCGGCACGGTCAGCGGCGCGCCCCTGAAACGCAATACCAAGTTATCGAGAAACGCGTCGTGCACGGCCTTGGCTTCCGCCGCGCTCAAGGGTGCACGCGGATCGACACCCCGTATTTCCGCGCCCAATGGCCCACCCAGTTTGATGACTTCAATCATGGTCCACTCCTACAGTGAAGAACCGGCCATTGCGATAAGCTGCCGGTAACGTGCAATTTCAGCCATTGTAAAGGCCGCAAACTCGCGTGGCGACGCGAGGTCCACATCTATGCCTGTCGCTATCAGACTCGCCATCACCTTGGGGTCCGCCATGGTCTTAGCCGCTGCCGCGTAGATCACATCCACCACTTTTTGTGGTGTGCGCGCGGGGCCGTAAAAGCCATGCCACGCCAACGCCGAAAAATCCGCCAAGCCTGCCAAGCCCGCCTCGGCCACAGTTGGCACGTTGGGCAAATACGAAGCGCGCTTGATGCCCGTGGTCGCCAGCATGCGCGCCTTTTGTGTTTGGATCAGCGGAATCAAAGGTTGATACGGATAAAACATCACCGCAACCGCTCCACTCGCGATATCCACAAAGGCCTGCGGCACATTGTTGTAGGGGATGTGTTTCATGTCCACCCCCGCCTTGTGGTTGAACAAAGTGCCTGACAAATGCGCGGTGGTGCCATTTCCGGATGAAGCGTAGTTCAGCAGCCCCGGTTTCGACTTCGCGTACGTCACCAACTCCGCTACCGACTGCACCGGCAACCCCGCCGACACCACCAACACAAAGCTTGCGCTGTCGATGCGTCCGATAGGCGTGAAATCCTTCACTGGATCGTACGCGAGATTCTTGTAGAGATGCGGCGCCATGCCGTGCGTGGGTGCATTGCCCATCAGGACGGTGTAGCCGTCGGGCTGCGCCCGCGCCGCCAGCGTTGCGCCTATGGTGCCACCCGCGCCGCCTCTATTATCGACAACGATTTGCTGCCCCAACACCTCGGACAATTTGGGCGCAATCTGCCGCGCAGTGCCGTCGATATTGGAGCCCGCCGCGAACGGCACGATCAGGCGCACGGGGCGCACGGGGTAATCCGCGGCGTGTGCAATGGGGTGCGCGGCCAAGTGGACCAAGAGGGCCAAGGCCGCCAAGGCCGCTATGGGTGGTATTCGCGCGACGGTTGTGAACACAAGATTCACGCGCCTGAGCCCCGCGAAATGGATATCACGGTTTTGTCCCCGCAACCGTCACCCGATGCCCGTACCGCTTCTGCGGATAATAGTCCCACATCGCCTGATGCATGGTGCAGCGGTTGTCCCAGAACGCGATGGAGTTCGGACGCCACTTGAAGCGGCATTTGAAGTCGTCGCGCTCCGAGTGACGATAGAGCATGTCGAGGATGGCGTCACTTTCGAGCCGCGATAGGCCGACGATCTGCTCGGTGAAGTTGCGGTTGACGTAGAGCGCCCTGCGGCCAGTGACGGGGTGAATGCGCACCACCGGATGCTCCGAGCGCGGCAGCTCGCCCGGCACGGTCTTCTTTTGTCGTCCGCGCCACACGCGGTCGCCGTCGTGGATGGCCGTCAGGCCATCGATCATCTTGCGTACGGGTTCGGCCAGGGTCTCGTAGGCCCGGTACATGTTGACGAAGAGAGTATCGCCGCCACCGTTGGCCGGCGTCTGGTGCATATAGAGTATGGAACCCATCGGCGGCGTGGGGCTTGCGGTGACATCAGAGTGCCAGACTTCGCCTGCGATGTATTTGGAGTTTTCGTCCGCCTTGATCTCGATGACTTCGGGGTGGCCTGCCATGCGCGAGGTGGGGTGAATGTCGAGCTCGCCAAAGCGCCGGCCGAAAGCCTTGTGTTGTTCGATGGTGAGCTGCTGATCGCGGAAGAAGATAACCGCGTGGCGCATCAGCGCAGCGTGGATTTCGTCGAACTGCTGCGCGGTGAGCGTCTGGGCGAGATCGATGTCGAAGATTTCGGCGCCGATGGTCGGGGTGAGCGGTTCGACGCGGATCGTCTTATAGACGATGCGGTCGTTATCGAAATGACGGTCGGGGCGGTCGTCGGGCATGGCGTGTATCCTCCGGTATCGTGATGCTCGCCAGTGACTGTCCGACAAGCGCCTTGGTGGATGTCATTGTAGCGAAGTTCTCGCGGGCTAGCCGCGATGCGCTGCTTGTCGTGAAACGGCCAGCAGAAGGCGCGGCGCGTGCGTGATGCGGTCTGCGCATCCGGTGCAACGGTACAATTGACCGGCAGGTGGGGCGGCGATATATTGGATTTCATGCACACCCGTGGTTTGAAATCCTTCTCGGTCGCCTGCGCCGCAGGCGCGCGTGGTGCCGTTTGATCCCGGCGGGCCACCCTTTGATGCGGGGCATCACCTCTGCGCTGGCGCCGGGCTTGCTCATGATGGCGTTCACCGTGTCCGGCGCTGACTTTGCGGCCTACAAGCAGGCGCTCGCGGAGGGCGACACGGCTGCGGTAATGGCCCATCTGCGGGCCGATGGCGGGCGCGCGCCGGCGGCACCGCACGGGGCATCGTTGCTGCACCTGGCCTGTTCTTACCTTTACGCCAAGAATCAGGCCGCGATCGTCAGCGCCCTGATCGCCGCCGGTGCCGACCTTGAGGCACGCGACCAATACGGTGCCACGCCCTTGAACTGGGCGGCGGGTTACGGCTGTGCGGAGTGCGTCACGCTGTTGCTTAAGGCCGGTGCCAAGGTGATGGCGCGCAACCTGAAGGGGGTTACGCCGTTGCATGTGGCCGGCCCCAAGATTGCGCCGCTGTTGATTGCCGCTGGTGCTGACATCAACGGGGTGGATTCAAACGGCAACAAGCCGCTGCACCGCCAGTTTCACAGCGCTTTTCTGCCGGTCGGGGTGAATGTGCGCAACAACCAGGGGTTCACGCCACTGCACTTTGCCGCACTCGACGGCAACGAAGAAGCGGTGCGCTGGTTGCTGTCGCAGGGCGCCGATCCCTCGGCGGCCAGCACCGCGCCCTACGAGTACCGCGATGGGCTGGGTGCTGAGTGGGGCCGTGAGCAAGTGCAACTGATCGAGGCAGGGGTGCGTGCGTACGATGTGGCGCTGTGGCGACATAACGCCACCAAATTCTCCACCGGGCGTTATCGGCCCACGATGGAACTGCTGGATCAGGCTACACCGCGAAGGGCGTGGCACTCACGATAAGAACACGTGTTTCCAGGTCCATCACGAGTGGATGGACACTGGGGCCACTGTGGCCAGAGGGCGAAGCAGTTATATCAGATGGCTTTACGCAGCTCGCCACCCAGTGTGCCGTCAGACATTGAGCGCGCCAGCCATCCTTGGGCAAGTGGCGGCACCACCGCCTTCAGAAGCGCCGCGTCATATAAGGAAATATGTTCAATGTCTTCCGCACGCGTTAGCGATTCGTTGCTCATGGGCTGAATCGGCAACAAAGGCGTGTTTTCGGGGGCGGTTGTAATAACCTTTATGCCCAGCGATGCTGCAATACGAATGACGCCGCAATTTTGGGCCAGATTTTGCATAAACAGCGTTGCAATACCACAATTCCTGGCATGTAATGCCGCGCGCGAAACCAGTGCACTGCCGATGCCTAACCCGCGCGCTGGCGCCAATACCGACACACCGATCTCGGCATGATTCCATGCTAACGCCAAGTGCACGACACCATCGAATGCGTGCGTCGAATCGGTCGATTGCCTGAAACCAAATACCGCGTCGCGCTCAAAATCGATATCGTTCACATAGCGCTCGATGGAAGAATCTCGCGCGACAAAGCCAAAACGCATTTGACGTTCCTCACGGCTCAATGAAAGCAGGTGTGTCTGCATGGCGATACGATCGCTTTTTTTCAGTCGTTCGGTAAGCATGTTTGCATCTCCAGTAAGTTGCAGGCCAGGCTGAGAATTAGTCATCGATAAACCCGGACAAATCGCATTGAATCGGACTCGCGCACGTGCGCTGTTTCCTTGAATGTCATTATATTGCAACGCAGCAATATGGCAAGGGGAGAATATCCATATTTTTGTGGTAGTAACCATCCCACATTAGCGAAATATCAAAACTGGAAAGTAGCCAATAAAAATTTAATTGCGCCCAGAGTGGCCTGATAAAGCGGCTCAAGCGCATTTTTATGCCCGAGCCTATGGTGTCCGCCGACTGCGGATCGACAATCCCGGTTACAACCGGTTTGACCAGAATCTCGCGGTTCGCGGCAATGGTCTCTGGCATAGCGGGATGTCGCCGTTGGAATAGGCACTTTTTCAATGACCTTCGACCCGCATTTAGTGGGGCTACCCTGATTGTCGGTGCCTTCTTATCGCAGGCAAATTGCGTTACGGCAGGTTCTTGGTGATGCATTCCTATCAAACTGCCAGCAAGCTGAAGACGCCAAATAGCGAATGTCGGTTTCAAGTTACATTCTTTAGGTAAAAACGTGAAAAAATATACTATTGCGACGCAGCATTTGCGCTTGAAATCGATCAATGCATTGCGCACACTGAGCGCTTGGAATGCCATGGCCGGATCGCGCCATTGATGGCATGCGCAAAACGAAGGAGCGAGTAATGCCAAGTGAACATTGCCCGAATTGCGGTAGCGGTACTGTAGTAGTGCGAACAGTCAATGACCGGCTAAGGGTCGCCAATCCCCGTGGACAATCATTCGAAATAGCGCTGCGATTGCCTATGTGCCGGTGCAAAGCCTGTAAATTCAGTTGGCAAGGACAAGAAGCATTTGCCGCCAAAGAAGTCGCATACCAGCATGCACTTCTACAGGGTGCCTTGCTGGATCTGCATACGTGATTTGCAATAGCGATTAGGCGCGAACCGCTTCATGTAGTTATTCGACCACGCATTTCGTGAATACGGAAATCGTGATTCCCGATCAATCTCAAGCAAAAACAGGCTTGGATATCGGCACGCGATGGCGCTTCATGCGCATTGGCACGGCACTTCATGGAATCCAGGGTCAGATGAGATAGAGTGTAACTATCTGTTTTTATTAATTATTTTTATATTTCCTTGGCTTGCTTTGTAAGCCATCAACCTAGGTAACAACGTGACTTCTGCTGCGCACCGCGCGCCTAAAAACGTTATGCAAGACCTTTCTTCAACAGCGCGGCGACCATTTCATTCATCCCCAGTTTTTGTGCAGCCGCCGCTTCTGTGAGTGCGGCCACCAGCTCACCCGGCAGCTTGCAGGCAAAAGGCGCCAGCCCGGCTGCTTGATCGAGTTTGCGCTGTTCCTTGCGATTGAGTACCACGCTACCCTTGCCGAATCGATCGGTGCGTGCTTCCTGCTTCATATGGCCGCTGGCTTTGGACATGTTGCCTTTGGCGATGTCAGATATTTTCATGCTCATGGTGCACCTGTAAAGTTGTGATGGCCTGCAAAAGCACGAATGGGTGTTGCCGGGTCGTACCGGGACGCAAATCTGACCCGAACCAGTGTAACCCGGCGCAGAGCGTACAGCACCATGCGCCGCTCAAATTTGCGAGTGAATAACGGCAAACCGGCTACGTTCTTACCGGGCGGGCCGGTCGAGGGGGGTATTCAGCGCACAGGTGCACCGCACCGGTACTGCCATGTTGCACCAAGCTGGCACGGCGATTGCTAGGTAAATGCCCGGGTGTAATGTATTCTTTCGGTGCAGTCTGCACAGACCAACAAGAGGAAACCATGTTCAAACCGATGTCTACCGTAGTAACCACTCTGGCAGCCGTGGCTGCGATTTGCGCTGCTTCTTACCTGCAGGCGCAGTCTGTAGCGCTGCCGGGCAAAAAACTGCCGGGCAAGTTTCATCTACTGCCGGCCACGCTGGAAACCACGCAGTGGGGCTGGTTCAACAACGCGCAGCCGCCGGTGCTGCGCGTGGATTCAGGCGACACCATCATGATCGAAACCATGATGCACTCACACAATCAGGTGGTACCGGGCAGGACCATCGAAGAAATCAAAAAGATGCGCACCGATCATCCGGGGCGCGGCCCGCACACGCTGACCGGCCCGATTTATGTGAATGGCGCGGAGCCGGGCGATGTGCTCAAGGTGCGGCTGAACAAAATCGTGCCTCGCGCCTATGCCACCAACTTCAACGTGCCGGGCATGTTCGGGCAGTTCCCGAAGGAGTATCAGGACGGGCAGGTGAAGTATCTTTATCTTGATCTGGAACGCAAGGTCACCGAATTTCTGCCCGGCGTGTTTGTGCCGCTCAAGCCGTTCCCCGGCACACTGGGCGTGGCGCGCAAAGAGTCCGGCCAGTACAGCTCGGTGCCGCCCGGTGAATACGCGGGCAACATGGATATTCGTGATTTCGTCGAGGGCACTACACTGTATGTGCCGGTGCATGTATCCGGCGCACTGTTATGGACCGGTGACTCGCATGCGGCGCAGGGTAACGGCGAGGTCAATCTGACCGCGCTTGAGACCGCGTATCGCGAACTCAATGTCACCGTTGAAGTGGTCAAGAACCTGAAGTTCGACATGCCGCGCATTGAAACGCCGACGTCGTGGATAACCATGGGCTTTGATAGCGACCTGAACAAGGCGCTGGAAATCGCGATGGAGCAGACCGCGAAGTTTCTGGCCGAGCAGCGCAAGCTGCCGGTGGACGAGGCGGCGAAGCTGATGAGCCGCGTATCGGACTGTCGCGTGTCGCAGGTGGTGAACATCAAAAAAGGCATACACTGCCTCAATCCGAAGAACCCCGCCTCGCGCGAAGACATGGAACGTCCCGAGCGCGAAACCACGCAATATTACGTCACGCATTTCAAGGACAAGGATATGAACCGCGCCATGGACGACGCCTCGCGCGCGATGATCAAGTTGCTGGAAGAGAAAAAGGGCGTTGCGCGGCTGGATGCCTACGGGCTCGCCAGTGTCGCGATGGATTGCCGCGTCGGTAACGTGTGGGGCGCTGAGAAAAACGTGCATTGCCTGGTGCCCAAAAGTCTCTGGCGGGCGCCGAAATAATCATCGTGGGTCGATGGGCAGGCGCCGCTCCCGTGGGAGCGGCGCTGCGATTTTTGGCGGTGCTTGCGGTGGCGCTGTGGACCGCTGGCGCGGCCGGCCAGCAGCCCTTGCGGGTGGTGGCCACCACCACCGATCTGAAAAGCCTGATGGAAGCCGTCGGTGGCAACCGCGTGCAGGTGGTGAGCCTGGTGCCGCCGCAACTCGATGCCGAGGACTACCAGCCCAAGCCGCAGGATGTGGCGCGGCTGCGCGACGCCGCCCTGCTGCTGCGCGTGGGTGCCGACTACGATTTGTGGGCCGACAAACTCGTGCGGCAAAGCGGCCGGCGCGAGCTGGCACGCGGCGGCGAGCGTTATGTCGATTGCTCGTTCAGCATTGCGCTGCTGGATGTGCGCGGCACCGAGGTCGGCGCCTCCGGCGGGCACGCGCATGGCAACGGTAACCCGCACTACTGGCTGGACCCCGCCAACGCCGAAATCATCACCGGCACGATGCTCGAAGCGCTGGCACGCGTGGATGCGCCCAACGCCAAATTTTACGAAGCCGGGCGCACTCAATTCTTGCAACGTCTGCGTGACAAAATGCGCGCGTGGGACCAAGCCGTTGCACCTGCGCAGGGCAAGCCGATGATCGCGTATCACAACACCTGGGCGTATTTCGCGCGCCGTTTCCGGCTGAATTTCGCCGCCACCATCGAGCCGCGTCCCGGTGTGCCGCCTACTCCGTCGCATCTGGCAGGGTTGAAAAATATCATTAAAAAACAAAATGTTATGGCCATCGTGCGGCAACCGAACGAGCCGCTGAAGCACGTGCAGTTTCTCGCCGGCAAGAGTGGCGCGAAGGTGCTGGTGCTGGCGGCCAGCGTGGGTGCGGTGCCCGAGGCCGGCGATTACCTGTCGCTGTTTGATTACAACATCGGCGTGCTGGCGCAGGCGTTCAAGTAAGCGTGGTCAACATGTCTGACGCCATCGCCCTGTTGTGGCTGCCGTTTTGCATCTCGGTGGCGCTGGTGGGCATCCACACCGCGCTCGGGCTTCACGTGCTCCGGCGCAACATCATTTTTGTCGATCTCGCGTTGGCGCAGATCGCGGCACTCGGCGCCACGGTTGCCTTCATGCTGGGGCATGCGGTCAACAGCAGCGGTTCGTACGCCTACTCGCTGCTGTTCACGCTGATCACGGCGATGGTGTTGGCGTCCACCCGCGCGTGGTCCGGGCGCATCTCGCAAGAGGCGCTGATCGGCGTGATCTATGTGGTGGCGGCTGCGGCGGCTTTCCTGCTGGTGGAAAAAGCGCCGCAGGGTACCGAGCACATCAAGCAGGTGCTGACCGGCAACATACTCACTGCGGGGCTGGACGAGCTGATGGTGGTGGCGCCCGTGTATGCGGTGATCGGCGCCGCGCTGTGGTTCGCACGTGCGCGCCTCGCGCACCAGGCCAGCGGCGTGGCGGGCTGGTGGTGGGATTTCTTTTTTTATGCCTGCTTTGGCGTGGTGGTCACCAGCTCCGTTGCGCTGGCTGGTGTGCTGCTGGTGTTTGTGTTTTTGATTGTGCCCGCAGCCATCGGTCTGCTGTATGCCGATGGCGCTCGCTCGCTGGTCATTGGATGGGCTGTGGGCGTGGTGGCCAGCGTGGCTGGTCTTGCACTCTCCTATGCGTGGGATCTGCCCACCGGCAGCACCATGGTGTGCGTGTTCGGCGCTGTGCTGGCGGTGGCAGGTGCATTGCGGCCGCTGCTGCGCGGCAGGCAGGCACTTGCGCGCAGCGTTACGGTGCTGCGCGTCGTAATTACGGGCGTGCTGGTGTTATCGGGCATTTGGCTGTGTGCATTGCCGCGTGCCGATCAACCGCTGTTGGACGTGGTGGAGCGCGTGGTGCCCGAAGCGCGCACACTGTATCTGACCGCTCAGGAACGCACGATCCATGACGAAGCGGAGGCCTACGCCGAGCGCTACCGGCGGCAGGCCGAACAACTCAATGCGCGTGAAGCCGCCAGCCGCTGGCAGGGCGCGGCACTGGACGATAACGAAGTGCGCCGTATCTCGTCGTTTCTCAAGTCCTACAACGAAATGCGCAAAGGAGAGGAATTCGTGCAGCGCGAGGTGCGCAGCCGCGCGCGAACGCGCAACCGGTGGGTGCTGGGGCTGGCACTCGTGTTATGCGGTGCGCTGATCGTACCGTGGCCGTGGTGGCGCTTGAGAGGGCGACAGCATACCGGTGACGGGCAGGAACGTGGACGAACAGCTGGCCTTGGCTAAAGCCTCACGGGCGGGCTGACGGTTGCCACCAGCCGCCGTACGGTGCAGAAACGGTGATCCCCTGTTGGCATCAAACCGCAGCTGGTTCGGGAATCGGTACGCGATGGAGCTTCATGCCCATCGACACTGCGCTGTAGTAGCCCAGCAACCCGACCACTTCGGCAATGCCGTTGCGCCCCAACAGCTTCTCTGCGCGCTCGAACACTTCGTCCGAGCCGCCGCCGGGCGCCATGGAGATAACAGCAAGATCGTAAATCGACCGCTCGCGGTCGTTGTCAAACGTCGGCGTTTGCCCGGCGCGCATGGCATCGAACACAGCCGGTTTGTAGCCAAGCTCAAGGCAGCGCTTGACATGCGCCGCCCAGACATACTCGCCGCGCCAGTGGTTGGCGATGATGCAAATGATAAGCTCGACTTCGCGCTCGCTGAGGGAACCTGCCTTGTTAAGAAACGTGCCAATGGTTTCCATAGCCGCCGCCAGTTTCGGCGAATGGATCCAGATCTTGTACGGCGCGAGCAATCGGCCCCGCCCGGCCACCAGATCCGCAAACACTTTCTTCTGCGCATCCGTCATTTCGTTTTCGGGTATTTCCTTGACGCGATTTGTTTCCGCCATGATGCCTGCCTTTTCATTTTCAGGGGGGGGCGCGCACGGGTTCAAGTTTCATGCTGCGCTTTGGGTTGAACGATAGCACAGCGTGTTGAAGTTATCCCGGATACCGGTGAACCGGGTCGACGCGGCCAGCAAAGACGCTCCACTGGCGTACCTGGCGTTGCCGCAATTTTGACACCGTATCGTGGCAGGCGGTGTAGCATTGCCAACCTCAATGCCCTGAGCGCCTGACACCATGAACCGTGCGGACGCTCACGGTTCGACACGCCCGCCGCGCATCGGTTCGGGCGAAACAGGCAATGCACGTCGCGCGGACGGCAACAACAACGGGAGAAAATGGAAATGGATATGGGTCTAAAGGGTAAGTCGGTACTGGTCACTGGCGGCAACCGGGGCGTGGGCCTCGCCATCGCGCTCGCCTTCGCGGATGAAGGTGCGAACGTCGTCGTCTGCGGTCGCGACAAGGTGGCGCTCGCGGAGGCGGAAGCGAAGCTCCTGGCGAAGGGTATCAAGGCGAAGGCCGTCGCGGTTGATCTCTTCACGGCTGCGGGTTGCTCGGGCGCGGTGCAGGCGGCGGTGGACGCGTTTGGCGGGCTCGACATTCTGGTCAACAACGCGTCAACAGCGGTCAGCGGCAACATCGAGACGCTCGACGACGAGGGGCTGATGGAACGGCTGCAAGGCAAAACGCTGGCCTATATGCGCTGCTGCCGCGCTGCGCTGCCACACCTGCGCAAGTCGTCGCGCGGGCGCGTGATTTGCATCGGGGGCTCCGCTGTGCGTCAGGCCGGTGCCACGGCGCTGCCCAGCGCGCTCGGTAACTCGTCCATTGTTGCCTTCGTCAAGCAGTTCAGCACCACGGTGGCCGCCCAGGGCATTACGGCGAACACCGTCCATCCGCCTTTCACCAAGACTGACCGTTATCCGAAACGCCTCGCCGCGCGCGCTAAGGAGCTGGGCGTGAGCGAAGCGCAAGCCGAGGCGAGCTTTGTCAAGCAGTTTCCGATAGGCCGTCTTGTCGAGCCCTCGGACATCGCGCCGATGGTGCTTTTTCTCGCGTCGCCCCATGCATCGGCCATTACCGGCCAAAGCATCGTCATCGATGGCGGCTCCACGCCGGGCATCTATTACTGACCAGGGTCGCTCGACAATGGATACGCGGGTGCGCCGAAAATATTTGCCCGGCAGCCCGCTTTTATTTTGCTGACCATCGGGAGAATTTACTGTCGTCTTTGCGGAAAATCCGAACCACAATAAGCTTTGCGGCAAGGTCTTCCTCCAGAAAATTCCGCACCTGAACGTTGCCCCAACCGGCGTTGGTGTACGCCTGCCGCAAATTATTCATCTCCTTGTCGTCGAGATGTCCGATTGCAAATGCGAACGTATAAAAGTAATCATCGTCGGAACCGTGTCGATAATATTTTTCGTCGGATGAGCACAAAATCCTGTCGATATGGGAAATGATGACGTCAACAAGATTGGAGCCGCTGACGTAAGCATCTGTTGTAGTGGGTGAAACGGGCATCGTGTGTCCTCTGGGTGAAGTTCAATCCGCAAGCAACGCGGTCAGTGTGGGATGAATAGTCCGGGCCAGCGATTCTCTCAGACCACCACCTTATCATTCTGCACAATTGCCTGTTGCAAATCCCGTGCCATAACTGCAAGGCAAGTCAGATCGATCAAGACCTGCTTTTTCGCGTGACTTTAGCTTTTAGAGAGCTTAGAATGCTGCAAAGCAACATTTCTTGAGGGCGATATGGAAATCAGTGGAAAAGTGGCTGTCATTACCGGAGCCGCCAGTGGCATAGGGCGGGCTGTTTCAATCCAGTTGGCGCAACGCAACATCCGCGCTTTGGGGCTGGTCGACCGGGGCGATAATATTGATGCCGTGGCCGAGGAAGTGAACCGGCTGGCGGGGCGCGCGGTTGCCTACCCCTTCAAGGGTGATACGACCGACAGCGAGTTCCGTGCGTCGGTATTCGAGTCGATGTCCAGTAAGTTCGATACGGTGCAGATGTGTGTCCCGGCGGCAGGCATCACGCGCGACGAACTTGCGGTGCGCGTGGACAAAACCACCGGCAAGGCACGCATCTATTCAGAAGAATTGTTTCAGCAGGTGATCAACGTCAACCTGTTGGCACCCGTCTACTGGGCGCTGGAGATGATCGGACGCATTGCGGAAAAGCGCGCCGCTCAGGGACTGAAGAAATGGCTGCCTGCCGAGGGCATGCAGGGTGCGATAGTGTTTATCGGCTCGATTTCCTCACAGGGCAATCGCGGGCAGATTTCGTATGCCAGTACCAAGGCGGGCCTTGAGGGCGCGGCCGCGACGATCATGAAAGAAGCGGTTTTTTACGGCGTGCGCTGCGGCGTGATCCACCCCGGCTTCACCGATACGCCGATGGTGCGCGCGCTGGGCGATGACTACATCAACAAAAATATTCTACCCTTTACGCAACTGGGTCGGCTGATTCGCCCGGACGAAATTGCCGATGCGATCTGCTTTATGCTCACTAACTCGGCAGTGAGCGGCGAGCTGTGGGCCGATGCGGGCTGGCACGCACCGGCGTGACATCCGCTCGCCGGGGCTGGCTGTGCGCACTGCGCATTAAGTGGACCGTTTTTATTCCGGCTTCAGTCCCGCCGTTTTGACCACCCTGGCCCACCGCGCGTATTCAGTCTCCAGCATTTTCTGAAATTCCTGCGGCGTATTGGGTATCGGTTCGATGCCAGCTGCGGCCAGGCGTTCCTGCACTTCGCGATTGCGCAGCGCCTTGTGCGTTTCTAGGTTAAAGCGCTCGACGATGGGACGCGGCAGCCTGGCCGGACCCAATACGCCGAACCAGTTGGCTGCGATCATGCCCGGCACGCCGGATTCTTCAAACGTCGGCAAATCCGGGTAGGCCGCTGTGCGCTTAGTCGCGGCCACCGCAAGCAGCCGCAAGCGCCCCGCCTGCACTTGCCCGCTGACGGTGGCGGGACTGGGAAACGCGATCTGTATCTGCCCGCCCAGCAAATCGGTAATGGCGGGCGCGATGCTTTTGTACGGCACGTGCACGATGTTGATGCCGGCTGCAATCTTGAACAGCTCACCGGTCAGGTGCGTGATGACGCCGGTACCGCCAGATCCGAAATTTAGTTTGCCCGGCTGCGCCTTGGCCAGCGCGACGATATCTTTGATGGTCTTCGCCGGAAAGCTCGCCAGCACCGCCAGCACCATCGGCGAAGTAGCCGTCGCGCTGATGGGCGTGAAGTCGCGTATCGCATCGTAGGGCAACTTCGGATTGAACAGCGGATTCATGATATGAGGCGCATCGCTGGCGAGCAGGGTGTAGCCGTCAGGCGCTGCCTTGGCCGCCAGATCGCGCCCGATGACGCCACCCGCGCCCGGACGGTTGTCGATGACGATGGTTTGCCCCAGCGCATCCGAGATGCGCGGCATGATGAGGCGGCAGATGTTGTCCGATGCGCCGCCGGGGGAGTAAGGAATGATCAGGCGGATGGGGCGCAGCGGATAGCTGTCCGCGGGCGTTTGCTGTGCGCGAGCGGATTGTGCTGGCACGGCATAGAGCAATGCGGCGATGGCCAAGTGCGAGAAACGGGAAGTTTGCATGGGGCTGATGGTTGTCTGGAGTGTCTATGTCGAGTTCATTTCAAAATCAATACGTCGCTTTTGCTGTCAGCGATGAGGCTGAAATTGCGGCTATTCTGCCCTGATGCCGGCTTGCTTCACCACCCTGCCCCATCGCGCGATTTCGGATTTTACGAATACGGTGAATTCCTCGCTGGTGTCGGCGACGACCACTGACCCTTCAGCGGCAAGCCGGTCACGCAGGTCGGGCTGGCGCACGATGCGTACGATTTCGTTGTTGAGCCTGGTGACGATGTCGGCGTGCGTGCCAGTTGGCGCTGAGATGGCGTACCAGGTGGAGAATTCGAATCCCTTGAATCCCTGCTCGTCGAGCGTTGGAATGTCCGGCGCCGCGGGCGAGCGTGCCATGGTCGTCACCGCGAGCGGGCGCAGGCGGCCCGCTTTCACGTGCGGCAGCGGCGACGCGATAGCGCCGAAGTAGATCGAGAGTTGGCCGGACAACACATCCACCAGCGTACCGGCCGCGCCCTTGTACGGCACGTGAATCATGCGCGTGCCAGTCATGTTCATCAGCAACTCGGCGCCCAGATGCCCAGAGGTCGCAATGCCCGAGCTGCCATAAAGCAGCTCACCGGGCTTCGCTTTTGCCAGTGCGATCAGGTCGCGGCTGGAGCGCACCGGCAGCACTGGATGTACAGCGATCAGAATGGGCACCTTGATGAGATTGGTGATCCACACGAAGTCGCGTATCGGATCGTAGGGCAGCTTTGGATAGAGTGCGGGCGCGACGGTGTTGGCAATGCCTGACCACAGCAGCGTATAGCCGTCAGGCGCGGCGCGCGCAACGAGTTCGCTGCCGATATTGGCGCTTCCGCCCGGGCGGTTCTCTACCACCACCGTCTGTCCCCACGCGGCGCCCAGCCGTTGGGAAACCAGCCGCGCAAGCGTGTCGGTGATGCCGCCCGGTTGAAACGGCACGATGGTGCGGATCGTTTTCGCCGGGTAGTTGCGGGCGCTCTGCCCATGGGCGAGCGCGGCGACCAGGGCGAGGGGCATGGCGAGGCAGATCACTATCGGGTACCGCATGCTGCATCCTTTCGTGTCGTTTGAAACCGGAACTGCCATCAGGTCATCGACGTGCCGCTGGCGGAGAAGGAACCAGAGGCGCATTCTACTGCCACTTTGGGTGCGTATCGAGGCAGCCCGGTGATGCCTGATGTATATTCCCAATGGCATGACAAGCAATTCGATACGGAGAAGCCCAATGCTGTGGCACTGTCAAAGCGATGGGCGGATACCGCGCAAGGTGTCAAAATACCAACCGCGTGCATTCTTGGAGGAACGCTATGAAGACCGCACTTGCAGCAATTGTTCTTACGCTCGCCACATTGCCATCCCTGGCCCAGAACGTGAAAATTACGCCGGTCGGTTCGCATCCCGGCGAATTGTGCGCGAACGATCGCGCGATCATTTTCGCGGATCCTACCGGCGTGCGTTTTCTCTATGACCCCGCGCACAACGTGACCGGCGGCGACGATCCGCGCCTGGGCACGATTCATATGGTGCTGCTCTCCCACATGCACGGTGATCACGTCGGCGACCTCAAGCTGAAGGCGCCGGGCGCCGGAACGTGCGCGAACTCGGAGCGAGTGCCTGCGCCGAATTCCACCACCGCCGAAGTCGTTGCGGCGAAGAATGCTGCGATGGTGATGACCCGTGCCATGGGCGGATTCGTGGGCAACAAGGTGCAGAGCATACGCGGTGGCAAGCCGATAGAATTCTGCCCGCAAACCGGTGGCGCTACCACCGTGCCGGTCGCGACCGTGTGCAGCTCGCAAGTGGATCTGGGTGGCATTTTTGTCGCGAAGGCCGCTGACGCAGCGCAGGGGGTGGAAATTACAATCGTGTACGCGTCGCACGTGAACAACGCTCCGCCTGCGTTATTGTCGGAGGCGCAGCGTGCCCTGTTGAATGCTGACGGTGCCATTCTCGAATACGGCCCGGCCACGGGCTTCATCGTCAAGTTCACCAATGGGCTGATTGCCTACCTCTCGGGCGACACTGGCATCCATTCTGAAATGAAAACCGTTGTGAATGAATTCCACAAGGCCAACCTTGCCGTGCTCAATCTCGGCGTTAACCCGGGAATCTTCGTCTCAGGTGCGCATGCGATCAACGAGCTGATCCGACCTGCGTCGGTAATCATCACGCATCCGAACGAGCCCGTGACCGAAGGCGGCAAGCTGCGGCCCATTTCACGCACTGCGGCGCTCATCAAGCAACTGAAATCGCCTTCTCACCTCGCCATCAGTGGACGCACCATGGAGTTCGATGGCAAAGGCAAGTGCGTCGCTGGCTGCTGAGCGCAGCCGATAAAGTAAGCAGGCACGCAGCAACCAAAACGGGTTGGCAAAAGATTAAGCTAGCCCTTCTTTGGCGACCAGCCATACGCCTTGGCGCAGGCGCCGCCCATCAGCATCGCCCGTTCACTGTTGCTCAAGCGGTCGGTCAGACGGAAAGGTTCGACGGCCTGTGCGTAGTTTACAACCGCGAAGGCGCGGGTCCAGTCGGTGCCCCACAGGCAGCGCTCGAAACCCCATGCATCGAAAATGCGTGCGAGCGGGTCCCAGATGTCCGGGAAGGGATACGGTTTCTGGGATAGCGTGCAGGCACCGCTAATTTTGATGACAGCATTCTTGCGCTTGGCCAGGTCGAGCACTTTCGGCAGGTCGACCCAGGGATGCGGCGAGGCGGGCGGTGTGCGCGGTTGCAGGATGCCGATGTGGTCGATGATGAAACGCGTATCGGGGTGGCGGTCGATCAGTGCCGTGCCCGCGTCGATATTGCCCCAGCACAGCATGTTGACAGGGAAATCGTGCTTTACGGCTGCACGCAGGATGCGGTCGAGGCCGGGGTCGTTCGGTTCGCGCTTCGCTTCTTTCGTCATCATGATGCGGATGCCAACGGTGCCGGGCGTTTTTTTCCAGTCGGCGACGACATCGGCTACTGCGGCATCATCCGGGTCAACCGGTTTAACGAGCGCGAAGCGGCCAGGATGGGCGCGTTGTACTTCCACCGCGTAGCTGGCGTCGTAGCGGTACATCGAAAACGACGAAATGAATATCGCACCATCGACACCAACTTTGTCCATCGCCGCCGCTGTTTCATCGCCGGTGGCGCTGGCGGGCCAATTCGGTACGCTGTGCCAGGGCCGTTTCGGTGTGTTCGCCTCGTAAGCGTGAATTTGGGAATCGATGATGGTCATCGGGGAAACTCCTTTGTGTCGTTGCGTGGTTGGGATTGAAGGTATTGCAACAGATCACGCCCGCCGCGTCCAGAAGAGGCCGGGCGCTGTGCGTTGCTGATGGCGGAATATTGCGGTTCTAGCCCGGCAGTTTGATATAGGCGAACTGGTCGTTGCCGGGAATCACAGCGATGCCGTGATTGTGATCATGTCCTTCGTGCCCATGATCATGCCCGCAGGCCTCATGGACTTTCGCGGCGAAGATGCGGGCGGTTCCCTGTATCGCTTCTTCCGGGCCGACAGCGCGCATATGGCTGGCGCGGCAGTGCGGGCATTTCATCTGGCCCAGTCCGGTGAGTCCCGGCGCCAGATCGTTCAATAAGGCCCACTTGATGCGTATTTTTTTACCGCAGCCGGGGCATTTGGCGGTGGACGGGAACAGCGGTTCTGGCTTGTTCATTTATTTTCTTTCCGGTTCGGGTAAACAAAGATGTGCCCTGATTATGCGCGAAATTCAGCGCGGCAATCTACGCTTATTCGCGCCACGCACGCGTGGCGCCTCAGCCCCCGCACTCAGCCAGCCGCTGCTCAAGATACCTGCGCTCGGCCGGGTTGCGCACCAAGGCAAGGGCGGTGCGGTAGGCATCGCGCGCTTCGGCGTGCCGCGCGAGCCTGCGCAGTAAGTCCGCCCTCGCTGCGGGCAGCAGATAATAACCGGCAAGTTCGTCGCGCGCGGCGAGTTGTTCGATCCATGCAAGACCGCTTTCAAAGCCTTCGGCCATGGCGTAGGCTACTGCGGCGTTGAGTTCCACCACGGCGCTGGGCTGCTCGCGCAGCAGGCCGATGTAGAGGGCGGCGATTTGCGGCTAGTCGGTGTCTTCGGCGCGCGCGGCTTGTGCGTGCAGCGCAGCGATGGCGGCCTGCAACTGGTATGGGCCGCGGCGGCGCATCGCCAGTGCGGCGTCGAGTTGTGTGAGGCCTTCGGCGATGGACTCACGATTCCAGCGCGCGCGATCCTGTGCTTCCAGTGGCACGATGGCGCCGTCTGTGCTGATGCGCGTGTCGCGGCGTGAATCCTGCAACAGCATCAGTGCCAGCAGTCCGAGCACTTCGGGCTCCTGCGGCATCAGCTCGGCTACCAGGCGCGCGAGGCGTATCGCTTCGACGCACAGGTCAGGGCGCAGCAGTCCCGGTGTGTCGGTGGCGGTGTAGCCTTCGTTGAACACCAGGTAGACTAGGCCGAGCACGGCCTGCAATCGATCGGGCAGAATGTCGCGGCCCGGTACTTCGTAGGGGATGCCAGCGTCGAGGTTTTTTCTTTTCACACGCATCAGGCGTTGTGCAGTGGTGGCTTCGGGTTCGAGAAAAGCGCGCGCGATTTCGCGTGTGGACAGGCCGCACAGCGTGCGCAGCGCAAGTGCGATTTGTGCCGGTTGTGCCAGCGCGGGATGGCAGCACGTGAACACCAGCCGCAGGCGGTCGTCTTCCACGCCTGACAGGGCTGCGGGGGTGCGCATGGGTGTTGTCGATTTCAGGTGCGGCCACGTCGGGCGGTGCCTCGGTATACAGCGGCCCGCTGTGACGGCAGCGCAGCAGATCGAGTGCGCGCCGCTGTGCTACGGTGGTGAGCCACGCGGCAGGTACTGCGGTCAAACCCTGCGCGGGCCACACTTCGATGGCTTTGGCATAGGCATCTTGTAGCGCGTCTTCGGCTAATTCAAAATCACCGAAGCGGCGGATCAGCCCCGCCAGCACGCGCGCGCCTTCGGCACGGCAGATGCTGTCGATCACGAGCGTCAGCATGATGTTCGCCGAGGCTCGTGATGTGTTAGAGCGTGTCTGGCGTCAGGCCCACAGGCCGCACTTCAATCGACCCGCCTTGCGCCGCCGGGCAGCGTGCGGCCCATTTCACGGCTTCGTCGAGATTGGGCACGTCGATAGTGTAGTAGCCGCCCAACTGTTCTTTGGTCTCGGCGAACGGGCCGTCGGTGGTCACGGTTTTGCCGTGAGTGACGCGCACTGTGGTCGCGGTGCTGGTGGGCTTAAGCTCGGCGCCACCGCGCAACACACCGGCGGCACGCATGTCTGCGCCGTATTGTTTGAACGCCGCATACATCTGCTTTTGCGCTTCGGGATTGCTTGCCATCATGGCGAAATTCTTTTCGTCACCGTAGATCAGAATCATGTATTGCATGGTCATTCCTTTTGAGTTGGATCGCCCCGAAGTCCGGGGTCAGGGTGACGACGCAGCGGGGGTGCTGAAATCGACACGGCCGCAAGAATATTTTTAATGCGCCTATTCAATACAAATAGTTATAAATCAATTAGTTAATCTATGGTATTCGAATAACGCATGGGGCCTTACTTCGCTGGCAGACGCACACTGGCCAGGTCGGTGCCCACCACGGTATTGCCGGTAAAGCCGCCAGCCTCTGCTGCCTGTTTATAGTCGGCGGCTGCTAATGCGCCGCCCGGCACTTTGTAGGGCCCCTGCTGGCGTGCGCCCAGCGGCGGGATCAGGTGGGTGAGCATCAAGTGTTTGGCGCCCGTGCGTTGCGCCATTGCGCCCAAGTCATTAGCGGCACTCTGGCGGTGGTAAATCGGCGCTGGAAACCCACTGTCTTTGTCTGGCCCCATTACGGGATGTATTGCGGAATGCACGATAATGTCGACGCCCATTGCCAGCTTTTCAACTTGTGCCGAAGTAGAGAAGGCGCGCGGCGGACCAGGGCTGTCATTGCCCGCATCGCCGCCGATCACCA
Organism: Betaproteobacteria bacterium; assembly: GCA_947486575.1. Classification (GTDB taxonomy): domain Bacteria; phylum Pseudomonadota; class Gammaproteobacteria; order Burkholderiales; family SG8-41; genus UBA5216. Next base: position 94,857 of record CANKUB010000004.1, read on the forward strand.
CGCTGCCAGCGGGTGTGTCGACGCGATACGAGGCGTGCCCCGCGATATGCGTGGAGCGGATGGTGTTGACCTTGACGTCGCCACGTGACCACACCACCTGTGCGTCATCGGTGGGTGTAAAGGTTTGTAGGTTGGCGGTCGCAGCAGGCCCGCTCGCGAGACGTTCTTTGTCCTCGACACTGCGCTGTGCGATTTCGCCGGATTGAATGTAAGCATCGCCGATATGCGCCACCAGCTTCTGGCAACTCATGGTGTACGCAGCGGCGGCCTTGGCCTGCACATCAGCGCTGCACACGATGTCCACCCTGGGTCCGGTGCTGTTGAAGTGCCAGCGGATTTGCAGTAGGTCGGCGAGGCCGTCAACGTGGTCTGAATGCAGATGCGTGAAAAATATCGCGTGCAGTTGATTCGCGAGTAGCGGTATCTGCGACAGCCGCATACTGGTGCCGCGTCCGGCGTCGAATTGTAGTTTCACCGCGTTGCAGCCATCGCTATCGTCGCCGTAGCGTACCAGTGTGCCTGCGCCCGCGAGGCCGCCGTAAGCGGAGGGCCCGCCCTGTGTGCCAGTGAGGGTCACGATCATGCAGGGAGCGGCGTGTGCTGTAGAGATCAGGCACACGAGCGCAGCAATAGTAAGGAGTGGCGTGATGTGTGATTTTAAGTATATGTTTTTATTCATATTATTTTCTTGTTAACGGTTGCAGATCTTTTGCTTTGGATCGGGTAAGGGGTTGCGATCACGTTACAATCTCGCATTGAACCACTGCGCAGTGTTCTCTGGCAGGAGCATCCGGGGGTTGTCCTTCTGTCTGCAAGATTACCTTTAAATAACGGTTTATGGGTTATGCATCGCAAATTGCCGCGTAAATGCGGTTGGAAAACAAGCCAAAGCTTTTCGCGAATTGCAGGTGGAGCGTTCGCTTTTCTGCTGCTGGCGAGCGTACCCGCCATGGCACAAAAGCCCGCGTATCCCGCTCGGCCCATCCGGGTGATCGTGCCTTTTGCCCCGGGAGGCGGTACCGACGTCCTGGCGCGTGTACTGACGCAGAAAGTCGCGGAAGCGTTGAATGCTTCAATCGTCATTGACAACCGTGGCGGCAGCGGCGGCATTATTGGTTGCGAGATCGCCGCCAAGTCCGCGCCAGATGGTTACACGCTGGCGTTCGATACCGCCAGTTACACCACGCGGGCGGCGCTCTACAGCCTGCCGTTTAATCCGGTTGCGGATATCACGGCGATCACACAAGCGTTTACTTCCGGCTATATTCTGGTGCTTCCTCCCGGCAACGGTGTCCCGGCGAAAAGCGTCAAGGAATTGATAGCGTATGCGACGGCCAATCCGGGCAAATTAAATTATGGTTCCAGCGGTGTCGGCAGTTTTTTGCATCTGGGTACGGAATTGTTTCTGATGACCGGCAACATCAAAATGAATCACGTGCCGTATAAGGGCGCAGGCCCGGCACTGAATGATTTGATGGGATCGCAAATCCAGTTCGTACTCGGCAGTCTGACGGTTGCGGGGCCGCTGGTAAAGGCAAGTCGCTTGCGAGGCCTTGCTGTAACGACATCGAAACGCTGGCCGGATTTTCCGGATATGCCTGCTGCAGCCGAAACATTGCCGGGCTATGAGGCCGCTGTGTGGTACGGACTGTGGGGCCCAAAAAATTTGCCTAAACCGGTGGTGACGCTGTGGCACAGGGAAGTGACACGCATACTTGGCTTGCCGGAATTGAAGCCGCGATGGGTCGCAGAGGGTGTGGATACGGTGGGCAGTGCGCCAGCGGCTTTTTTGCAATTGATCAAGACCGATATTGCAAAATGGACGCAGGTGGCGAGTCAGGCCAATCTGCGGGTGAAGGGGCAGGGAGCTGATTGAGGCTCAGTATAAGTTGACCATCAAAACGGCGCTGCGCCCTTGATGCGCGTGGTGTGCATCAGCCGTCGCTGTGGCAGCTTGTAGTCGCCCACCGCATTGTGCTGCACCACACAGTTGTCCCACATCAATACGTCGCCCACTTTCCACTGGTGGCGATACACAAACGCTGGCTGCGTGATGTGTGCGTAGAGCGCGTTCAATAATGCGCGACTTTCGCTTTCCGGCATGCCCGTGATTCCGTAGGTGTGTGCCGGATTGGCATAGATAATTTTCTTGCCGGTATACGGGTGGGTCCTGATCAGTGGTTGCACCACGTCGGGCACTTCGGCGCGTTGATTGTCCGTGAGCGGCTTGCGACTGCTGCTGCCTTCGTTCATTTTGGCCTCGTAGGCGCGGATGTAGCTGTAGACGACTTTCAGGCCTTCGAGCCGTTGTTTCATCGAATCGTCCAGCGCGTCATAGGCCGCCCGCGCGCTGGCGAACATCGTGTCGCCCGCAGTTTCGCCGTTGGCGTGCGGCGCTGGAATTTCGCGCGCATAGAGCACGGACGCGCGATCCGGCTCGCGCCGGTAGCCGGCGTCGGAATGCCAGCGCTGTCCGGCATCGGCCAGGCCGATGTGCTTGCCGTCTTTGAGAATATTCGACAGCACCAGAATCTCGCGGTACTCGGGCAGCGAATACTGGCTGACCACGTGTACCTCCAGTTCGCCAAAGTGGCGGCTGAAAGCAATGTGCTGCGCTTCGGTCATCGTCTGTAATCTGAAAAGTACCACGCCCCACTGGTGCAATGCGTTGGTGATGGTTTCCAGCGTGGATGGGCTGATTGGCTTTGATAGATCGATACCGCTGATTTCCGCGCCGGTGTGCTCGGAGCAGGGCCGGATGTGGATTTCAGGTGTGGCATCTGATGCGGCGACGGTGTTCATGATGTTCCCTTCACATGTCCGATATCAGTGTGAGGTAACTCAGCGCTCTGCGTTCGCCACACCGGTTGCTTTGACCACTTTTATCCAGCGCGCCAGATCAGATTTGACCAGCGCGCCAAACGCCTCTGGCGTGCTGCTTGCGGGATCGGCACCCTGGTCAATAAGACGCTTGCGCAGGTCGGGTGATTCCAGCATTTTCCGAATGCGCTCGTTGACAGCGGCGACGATGGGCCGCGGTGCGCCGGCCGGCATGAATACGCCGAACCAGACCTGCACATCAAAACCCGGAACGCCCGACTCTGCTACAGATGGCAAATCGGGCAGTGCAGCGCTGCGTGCCGGGCTGGTGATGGCCAGTGCCCGCAGCTTGCCCGACTTTACGTGCGGCAATAACGCCAGCACGCCGGTCATCATCATTTGCACCTGACCGCCAACAAGATCAGTAATTGCGGGCCCACTGGCCTTGTATTGAATGCCTACCACATCGATGCCCGACATCAGCTTGAACAGCTCAAACGCGATGTGCGGCGTGCTACCCGTACCGGATGACGAGTATGAATAGTGCCCCGGCTTTGCTTTCGCAAGAGCGATCAATTCCTTGGCGGTTCTGGCTGGCAGCGATGGATGAACGGCAAGCATCTGTGGCGCGGATACGACCAGACTCACCGGCGCAAAATCCTTTACCGGATCGTAAGGCACATGCCTGCTGAACGCGGGATTGACAGCATGCGTGCTCATGGTGCCGAGTAGCAGGGTGTAGCCATCGGGCGCGCTGCGCGCCGCCATCTCAGTGCCGATGACGCCGCTGGCGCCGCCGCGATTATCCACCACCACCTGCTGCTTCCAGTCTTCAGAAAGTTTTTGCGCAACGATGCGCGCGGCAAGATCAGTAGTGCCGCCAGGTACGCTGGGACAGATCATGCGAACGGGTTTGGAAGGATAGCTGTCCGCAGCCTTCGCCGAAGTTAAGGTTAGTGTGGCGTTAAACAGAACCCAAGCGTAAGCGAATGTCCTCACGTTGCAATCGCAGTCCAGGTCTTTTTGCCTTCGGTCACCCAAAGTCCGGGGTCGTCCTGAATCATGATGCGATACAGGTGACGTATTTCTTTCATATCGTAATCGCCATTGGCTTGATGCATAACGCTGCGGTCGTCCCAGATCACCATGTCACCCATCACCCATTTATGACGGTATTCGTATTTTTGCTGCGTGGCATGCGCGATCAGTTCGTTTACCAGCGCCATCGCGTCGCTGTCTTCCATGCCGATGATGGCGTCGAGCCGCACCGGATTCAGATATAAAAATTTGTGGCCATTGTCGGGGTGTACGCGTACCAGTGGATGTACGCCTGACGGCGGCAGCGCCCTGGCGCTGGCATCGCTCAGCTTGCGCATTTTGCGTGGCGTATAACGGCTCTCCCAAGCGTGGATCGCCTTCAGACCCTCAATACGGCGCTTCATGGCATCGGGCAACTCGTCGTAAGCTAGATGCATGTTGGCGAACTGCGTATCGCCGCCGTAACTGGGCAGCGATACAGTATGCAACGCTGTCGCGCGCGGCGGGCATGGATGGTTGGAGTGATCTGTATGCCAGGACTCACCCGCAATCTGATATTTGCCGGGCGCCACTTCAGTATTGCGGATTTCAAATACCTCCGGATGGCCCGTGGCGCGAATATCCTTGTGATGTTGCGAGAGCAGCGGACCGAATATTTCGCCGGCTGCGGCAAACTGCGCCGCGGTAAGTTTCTGGTCGCGAAAAATCAGCACGTGATGCTTCGCGAAATCCGCATTGATCTGTTTTTTCAGGGCATCGGCGACGGGGCGGGACAGATCAAGACCGCTAATTTCCGCACCTGTGCCATGACGGGTCATGGGTGTCATCGTGTAATAACGCATGCTGTCCTCCAGCGAAATCGGCGTGAACAATGCGCAGGCTGCTATCTGGGCCTGACCATCTCACGGGGTATTTGTCTGTGGCCAATGTATCGCTCACCAGCCCCGACGGTCAACTCATGGTTTTTACATCGTGGGACCTGGTCGCCCGATGGCATCCTGCTTCAGGTGGCTGACGACAAAGTTGTACGCGTCGTCCACGGAATCGGTGCGATGCACCAGAGCGACGTCGGCAGCCTCAATCATGCCGTGCTTCACCAGTGCATCGAAATTGACGACTTCACGCCAGTATTCGTTGCCAAAAAGCACGATGGGCATGGGTTTGGTCATCTTGTGCGTTTGCACCAGCGTGAGCAGTTCAAACAATTCGTCGAGCGTGCCGTAACCGCCGGGAAACACGATCACCGCTTTGGCAAGGTAGTAGAACCAGAACTTGCGCATGAAGAAATAGTGAAACGGGACGGATAGCCCGCGCGTAATGTACGGGTTGTCAAACTGCTCGTGTGGCAGCGAGATGTTGAGCCCGACATTGATGCCGTGGGCTTCCGATGCGCCGCGATTGGCCGCTTCCATGATGCCGGGGCCACCGCCGGTGCACACCACAAATCGCTTTTCAATGCTGTCGAGCGCTTTGGACCAATGTGTCAGTCGCATGGCAAGGCTGCGCGCGGATTCGTAGTAGGCCGACATCTCCAGGGCCATCTGCGCGGCGGCAAGGGCATTGCCCGCTTTGCCCTCTGCTTCGGTTGTGCGGAGCGCTGCTTCCGCCTGGACGCGGGGCAGTATGCGCGCCGAACCCATAAACACGATGGTGTCGTCGATGTGCTCGTGATCGAAGCGGCTTTTCGGCTCAAGGTATTCGGCCAGTATGCGCAGCGCACGGCCATCCTTGCTGTCGATAAAGGGGATGTTGTGGTAGGCTTTAATCGATGCGGCAGTCATATTGTAACTATTTCTTTTTATGGGTCATCGCGTCTTAGTGTGGGCGATTTTGGGTAAAAAGCGTGGTGAATTGTCTATGAAAACAGTCGTGTTCAAAGCGACCTGAAATCTGGCACGATTGTAGGATGACAAAATCAACGAGAAGACAACGGCGGCTGTGGGATGC
>CANKUB010000005.1 GCA_947486575.1 Betaproteobacteria bacterium
ATATCGAGCGCGATATCGAGGCGCCCGCGAAAATCCGGCACCAGCACTTCGATGCGCGTTTGCGGTGAACGTGCGCGCACTTCGCGTATGCAGTCCCTGAAATGCGCTGCGCCGCCGTCGCGCAGGTCGTCGCGATCAACGCTGGTGATTACCACGTATTTCAGTTTGAGTGCGGCGATGGTATCAGCCAGATGCACCGGTTCTTCGCTATCCGGCGGTAGCGGCTTGCCGTGGCCCACGTCGCAGAACGGACAGCGTCGGGTACACAGGTCGCCCAAAATCATGAAGGTTGCTGTGCCTTTGCCGAAACATTCGCCGATGTTGGGGCAACTCGCTTCTTCGCACACGGTATGCAGTTTTTGCTCGCGCAGGACACGCTTGATCTCGCGAAAACGCGGGCTGTCGGTGAGCCGAACGCGTATCCAGTCGGGCTTTTTCAGCGCTTGTCCGGCATCGAGCGGCACGATCTTGATGGGGATGCGCGCGGTTTTGGCCTGGCCTTTTTGTTTTGTACCCACTTCGCTCATGGCAACACTTTCAGCAGGTGCTGCGACATTTTTTCACTCACGATTTCGAATGTATCGCTCACGCCAAAATCGCGCAGTTGGGTGACCGCCAGCCCAGCGTATCCACAGGGATTAATAGCTTGATACGGGGTGAGGTCCATGTCGATGTTCAGTGCAAGTCCGTGGTAGCAGCAGCCGTTTTTAATGCGCAGGCCGAGAGCGGCGATTTTTGCATCCTGCACATAGACGCCCGGTGCGTCCGTACGGTAATTGGCGGTGATGCGGTATTCGCCGAGCAAGTTTATCACGGCAGATTCAAGCTTACGCACCAGCGCCCGCACGCCGAGGTTTCGCCGCTTCAAATCTAGCAAAACATAGGCCACAAGCTGGCCCGGCCCGTGATAGGTAATTTGTCCGCCACGATCAATTTTTATCAGCGGGATTCCCGTATCAGCGCGTAGCAAATGAGCGGGTTTGCCCGCGAGGCCCAGCGTATACACGGGCGGGTGTTGCGTGAGCCAGATTTCATCGCGCGTCGCTGCCACGCGTTCCGCTGTGAACTGCTGCATGGCGCGCCACGTGGGTACGTAAGGCGCAACACCCAGGTGGCGCAGGGCCGGGGCAGGCAGATAAATGGGGGAATTCATTGCTGCGAAAGTTGTCCCAGTTGTTCCTGAATCGGAACGGTAGCACAATGCCGCTTGTCTTGGTCGCGGCTTATTTTGGAATGTCATGAAACTCCCCCTTTATTTCACTGCGAGCTTGCTACTGGCCATCAGCGGTCTGGTGCAAGCCGCAGAGAGCCGTTCGTACACCGCTGATTTGGCGACGATGTATAACGAATATCAGCGCGTGCTCGCATTACGCGATGCCTGCATGACGCTGCCCGGCAAACGCGACGAGATACTGGGCGCCTACAAAGACTGGTTCAATCGTCACGAGCGCATTATTGATGATTTCGACAATCGTTTCGCAGCGCTGGTAAAGCGCACGTCGAAAGATCAGGCCGATTACTCTAAAAACTACGGCAAATATCAGGCTGAAATTTTGCAGATGCGCGAAGACAACAAAAAGGCCTTGCTGGCCAACAAAGAAAAACTTGCGCAGCAGTGCGGTGAGTTTCCGGCGTACATCAGGCATCCGAAATCGGATATTCCAGCGATGTTTCCGGTGGAGTTCAAGACGGTCTATCGTCCGCGCTGAGTTCGTTTCGTAAGCTTTTGTTTTTATTGAAATTATTGATTTTTGGGCTGGCGCTGTGCGTGGTGCCGCTGGCCCGCGCTGAGACGTCGGATGAGGCTGAAATTCAGCGTTGGCTGCATCAACATGCGCAGCGCGAGAAGCGGGTTGAAGTGCCTGCATCACGCCATCGTGTGGTGGGCGATTTACACGGCGAACGTCGCGCCGACGCTGCGTTGCTCTACACCTTGAAGCCGCGTGCGGCGCAGCGCGGCGAATCACGTTATGGCTACTATCGCTATCTCGCCACGTTCAAGCGCGCACGCGATGGTCAGCTGCGTTATTACGCGCACGTACTGGTCAGCGGGCCGGGTGCGGGTGAGGCAAATCGCGCGACCATTTTGAATCGGACGGTGGTAGTCGAAATGCTCTCCTTCAAGGCGGGCGATGCGCCGTGTTGCCCGACACAGGCTACAACACGTCGATACCGGCTGACCGCGCACGGTCTAGCCCTGACCCGCTGACCAGATTACCCAAGCGGATGCGGCTAAAAAAGCGCGTTAGCAGGCGCGGCAGGGTAGAATCCAACCTTTTCTTGAGGGAGTTACAGCATGGGCAGAGGCGACAAACGTACGGCAAAAGGCAAGCGTTCCAAGCGTTCACACGGCAATACGCGACCAGCAGGCGGCAAAGTAGCGGCACCTGCAGCGGGCGTCAAGGCGAAAAAGACGGCGAAGAAAGCCTGATTTACCGGATTATCCTCAGCACAGGCGCGCGCCCCGCATCGACTACAGGCTTACTGCGCTTATAGCACTTTGACCACCATCGGGTGGTCGCAAAGCGCCTGATACAGACTGTCGAGTTGGCTGCGCGATGTTGCAACGATGGTACAGGTCAGGCTCAGATACTTGCCTTTGCTGCTGGGGCGCATTTCCATTTCAGCGCCGTCGTAATCGGGCGCGTGGCGCTTGACCACTTCAAGGATGGATTGCGCGTAGCCGGGCTGCTGAATGCCGATAATCTTCAGCGGAAAATCACACGGAAACTCCAGCAGGCTTGCTTCGGCCATATAGGTCGCGAGTATTACGCAGGTTTGCGCATGACATCACGCTTGAATTCCTGATACAGCGTGTGCATGCGTTTGAACAACATGCCCGGCGCACCGTCGCCAACGGGTTTGTCGTCGAGCGTGGTAATGGCCAGCACTTCCTTGGTGGATGAGGTCACCCAGATTTCATCGGCGTTGCGCGTTTCGGCCTCGGAGATTTCGCGCACTTCGACTTCAAATTCACGCGCATGGGCGATTTCAAGTACCACGTCGTAGGTGATGCCGGGCAATACCAGATTATTTTTGGGTGGCGCCAGCAGCACACCGTCTTTCACCACGAACACGTTGCTTGCAGACGCTTCGGTGAGCTTGCCGTCGCGAAACAGAATGGTTTCAACCGCGCCGACGTCTGCTGCCATTTGCCGCAGCAGACAATTGCCGAGCAGCGACACCGATTTTACGTCGCACTTCAGCCATCTGAAATCCGATGCGGTAATCGCGGACACGCCGTTATCAATTTGCGTCTGCGGCGGCGTGGTAAGCGGGCTCGACATCATGAATACTGTCTGCTTCATGTCTTTGGGGAATGCGTGATCGCGTTTGGCGACACCCCGAGTGACTTGCAGATAAATTGATTGATCCTCGCCACCGTTCTTGGTGATGAGGTCGTGCATGAGGGTTGTCCACTCGGCATCCGTATGCGGATTGGCGAGCCGTATGCCATCGAGGCTGTGTTGCAGACGCACCAGATGCTCTGCCATGCGAAACGGCCGACGTGAATACGCCGGCACGACTTCGTACACGCCGTCGCCAAAAATAAAGCCACGATCCAGCACGGGTATGCGCGCTTCGTCCAGCGGCATAAAAGCGCCATTCAGATAAACCATATCGCTCATGACATCCTCACGTAACTCGCAGAGATTATTGCAGATACAGCCGTATCGCGTCCCAGGTACGGCCAAACAGTCCGGCGACCGGCACGTCTTCCAGCGCTAACACCGGCAGCGTGTGATACGGCTTGCCGTTGAGTTCGAGTTTTAACGTGGCGATGGTCTGGCCTGTGCGCAAAGGCGCCAGCAGCGGTTGCTGGCTTTCGATTTTGGCTTTGAGATTGGCGGCCTGGCCTTTGGGCACGGTAACGTAGAGACCCGCAGGGAAACCGATCTTGATGTTGTTCAGCGTGCCTTTCCACACACGCGGATTACTCGCTGCCTGCTGCGCTTCATACAGGCGTACGGTATCAAAATTCTGGTAGCCGTAATTCAGCAGCTTTTGACTTTCGGCAGCGCGTGCGGCATCCGACGTGGTGCCCAGCACCACACTGATCAGTCGCCGGTTATCGCGCTTGGCAGAACTGATCAGGCAGTAGCCGGCGGCTTCAGTATGGCCGGTTTTGACACCATCAACCGTCGGATCGCGCCACAGCAGCCGGTTGCGATTGGGCTGGGTAATATCGTTGTAGCGGTACTCTTTTTGCGCGTAGAGCGGGTAGTGTTCCGGGTAATCGCGTATCAGCGCAGCCGTCAACGCGGCTAAATCGCGCGCGGTGGAAGCATGTTGTGGCGCGGGCAGGCCTGTCGAGTTGGCGAACTGCGTGCCGGTGAGGCCCATGCGTTTGGCTTCCTGATTCATGCGCACAACAAACGCTTCTTCGCTGCCGGAAACAGCCTCGGCTAGGGCGATGGTGGCATCGTTGCCCGACTGAATAATCATGCCGCGTATGAGTTCGTTGACCGTGACAGGGATGTCAGGCTGTATGAACATGCGCGAACCGATGGCGCGGCGCGCTTTTTCGGATACCGGCGCGATTTGCTCGGGCTTGATTTTCTTTTGCTTTAGCGCGTCGAACACCAGATACGCCGTCATCAGCTTGGTGAGCGAGGCAGGCTCGAATTTATCGTCGTGCTGATAGCCGGTGATGAGTTGGCCGCTCTGTGTATCGAGCAGCACCCATGCGCGCGCAGCGATCTGCGAGGCCGGGGGTTGTTGCGCACGCGCCGGTGCGCAGAGCGCGACGCAGCACAACAAAAGATGAAATGTTCGATTCAGCACGCTGCGATTATACGTGGCGTTACGCAGCCGTGTACAGCGCCGTTACTGATCTTTGCCGCGATCGAGGTATTGCTTCAGCGCGGCGCGTATCAGGCGCGTGTTATTCTGAAAATTGCGGCAGCCGGTGCAGATAAACAGGTGAAACCGCAGCCACAACTTTTCCACGGCAGTGAGCTTCTCCTCGTGCTGACGGGAAATCAAAACGGAAATGTCTCTGCAGGTCAGCTTTTTCACGATTTGCCGAACCACTTCATTTCCAGACATTCGCGCAGGCTCAGGCGCGCGCGGTGCAATATCACCCAGCAATTGGTGGTGGAGACGTCGAGCTCCTTACAGATGTCTGTGGTGTCGAGTTCCATCACCTCGCGCATCATGAAGGCGCGCGCTGTTTTTGCAGGCATGTTCTTTGCGCACTGTTCGAAAACTGCCATGAACGCCTTGTTCTCCAGCGCTTTGTCCGGGTCTCCCCAGTCAGAAGGGCGCTGGCGCCAGTGGCCGTTTTCAAGAAACAAGGCATCGACTGCTTCGGCCTCGCTCGCATCACTGTCACCAGCAACCAGCGGCTGCTCGCGCGACTGGCGGCGGATGTGATCAATGATCTTGTGCTTGAGTATGCCGGTGAGCCAGGTCTTCACCGACGAATTGCCCGCGAATCGGTCGCGCCCTTCCAGCCCGGCGATGAGCGTGTCTTGTACCGCGTCTTCCGCAGCGCCCGCGTCGCGCAACTGCAACGATGCGTAGCGCAGTAGATAGTTGCGGTGCCGCTCGATTTCCGCGCTATCGAGGCGGGGCGATATTGTTTCTTCAGACATCTACGATTTTATGTTTAAAAACAATGGCTTATGTTGAATTCGTCGCTTGCACGCCGCTATTGTTGGCAAGCGCACTTGAAATCAAATTACAGACTCCCATATTCAATGCACGGGCGCAAGATGCCCTTCATAACAGGAGATGAGATCATGGTAAATATTGCACGCTATTCAGGAATTGACGACGCATTTGACAACTTGCTGCGCGGTTTCTTTGTTCGCCCGGTCAATCTGGAAGGACAAGATACTGCGGCAAAGTTCCGCGTGGATGTAGCCGAGAACGACAAGGCCTACACGGTGCATGCTGATTTGCCCGGCGCCAAGAAGGAAGATATACACGTATCGATTGACGGCGATCAGGTCGCGATCAGCGCCGAAACGCGCACAGAAAAGGAAGTCAAGGAAGGTGAACGTGTTTTACGCACGGAGCGATACGCAGGCAAGTTCTATCGTGCGTTCAGTTTGGGAAATGTCATTGACGAAGCCGCAGTTGTCGCGCGTTACGTTGATGGCGTCCTTGAACTGACATTGCCGAAAAAGGCGGCACCGGCAGCCAAGCGGGTTACCATTCAGTAACACGTTTCGTCTGCACGGCAACAGAACGGCGGGAGCGCAAGATTGCGCCCCGCCGTTTTTTGCTCGTGTAAAATAAGCGAGTCCTCACCTTCCTAAATTTTCTTTAAATTTTACCCATGACCACGAGCACGGAAAATTCTCCCAGCGCCACCATTAAAGCGCAAATTCTGGCGGAGGCGCTGCCGTATATCCAGCGCTTTCACGGCAAAACCATTGTGGTGAAATACGGCGGCAACGCCATGACTGACCCTGCGCTGCAAGAAAGTTTCGCGCGCGATGTGGTGTTGCTCAAGCTCGTGGGCATGCACCCGGTGGTAGTGCATGGCGGCGGGCCGCAGATCGACGAGTGGCTGAAAAAAATCGGCAAGAAGGGCGAGTTTATTCAGGGCATGCGCGTCACCGATGCCGAGACCATGGACGTGGTGGAAATGGTGCTCGGCGGCCAGGTCAACAAAGATATTGTGAACCTGATCAACAAACACGGTGGCCGCGCGGTAGGGCTGACCGGTGCAGATGGCGGGCTGATACGTGCGCGCAAAATGCAAATGCCCGATGCAGCCAGGCCGGGTGCATTTATCGACATCGGCATGGTGGGCGAAGTCGACAGCATTGATCCGGGCATTGTGCAGTTGTTGCATACGCAGAATTTCATACCGGTAATCGCACCGGTCGGGGTGGGCAAAAATAACGAGTCGTACAACATCAACGCGGATTTGGTGGCGGGCAAAGTCGCAGAAATTCTCAAAGCGGAAAAGCTGATTGTGCTGACCAATACGCCGGGCGTGCTGGATAAAAATGGCAAGCTGCTGACGGGGCTGACCGCGAAAAAAATTGATGCCTTGTTCGAGGATGGCACCATACACGGCGGCATGCTGCCGAAAATTGCGTCGGTGCTGGATGCGGCGAAGAATGGCGTCAACACCTGTCACATCATCGATGGGCGCGTGGAACACGCGCTGCTGCTGGAGATTCTGACAGCCGAAGGCGTGGGCACCCTGATCAAAAGCCGCTGAGCGGCGTGACGCGTGTCATGCAACGAGGCGACGCATGGATTTTTGATCTCGACAATACCCTGCACAATGCTACGACGCATATTTTTCCGCGCATCAATCGCGCCATGACGCAATATGTGCAAACGCATTTGAATCTCGATGAGGCCGAGGCCAACGCATTGCGGCATACCTACTGGCGTCGCTATGGCGCGACCATACTCGGGCTAATCCGCCACCATGACACCGACCCTGCGCATTTTTTGTGGCACACGCATCAGTTTCCCGATTTGCACAACGTATTGATCGCCGAGCCCATGCTGCGCTCGGCGTTGCATCGCTTGCCGGGGCGCAAGTTTGTGTTTTCCAATGCGCCCGTACACTATGCCAAAGCGGTGTTGCAGGCGCTGGGCATCCTGGATTTATTCGCTGATGTTTACACCATCGAGCACACGCGCTATCGGCCCAAGCCGGATACGTTTGGTTTTTTGCGGCTTTGCCGAAGCCACCATTTACGTCCGCGCCGCTGTATCATGGTTGAAGACAATCTGGATAATTTGCGCACCGCCAAACGGCTGGGGATGAAAACCGTGTGGGTGACAGGCGCAACCGTTACCAAGGGCAAAGCGCCGGGCTACGTGGACAAATCCGTGCACAGCGTGGCGCAACTGCCCGCCTTGTTTAAACAGTTACCGTAGAGGAACATCGTGGCAAGAACCGGAGATCGCAAGAATCAGATTCTGCAAACGCTGGCGCAAATGCTTGAAGGCCCGGCGGCAGAAAAAGTGACCACCGCTGCACTCTCCAAGCAGTTGGATGTTTCCGAAGCCGCGTTGTATCGGCATTTTTCCGGCAAGGCGCAGATGTTCGAGGGCTTGATTGAATTTATTGAGCAGACGTTGTTTGCGCTGATCAACAAAATCACCACTGAGGAAAAAAGCGGCGTGCGCCAGTGCGAAGCTGTGATCGGCGTGCTGCTCGGCTTTGCGCAAAAAAATCGCGGCATGACACGCGTGCTGATCGGTGATGCGCTGGTCAATGAGAATGAAAAATTACAGTTAAGAATCAATCGGTTACACGAGCGGCTGGAAGCGACCCTGCGGCAGTCGCTGCGTTTTGCCATAAGCGCCAATGAAGTTGCGCAGGATGCCGATGCCGCCGCCGAGGCCAATCTCATCATGAGTTTTGTGGTGGGCCGCTGGCACCAGTTTGCAAAAAGCGGTTTCAAGCGCGACCCTGCCGAAAACTGGGGCCGCCAGTGGAAGCAGTTGATGGAAGGCGTGTTGGCTTAGATGCAACGTCACAACAAGGAGTGAAACATGTCGAGTCTGACCACCGAACAAATCGCCGAATTGCTGCTGGGTGTAGCGCGCGCGCAACTGGCCATGGCCGATGCCATAGAAAGCTCGAAAGCCGGCTTCAAGGCGACCCACCTCAGATCAAACGTGGAAAGCGCGGCGCGCATCAAAATGAACCGGCCCGAAACGCTGGCAGATTTTCCGTCACGCCTGCTGTTGCAGATGCTGGGACGTAATGCGCCCACGCAAGCGGCGGTGACAGTGGCCTTGAAAGCGTTGCTGAATGCGCCGTCGGCTGCAGCGCCTGTGGACAGCGGCGACTCGCTGGATATGACGAAGTAAATGCGTTAGACAGCGATGTAGCGTCAAACCAGCGTACGTCCAGCACACACCGCACAGGCCGCGTCTTTCTTGAGCCGGATGGTGCGTATATCCATCGTCAACGCGTCGATCAGCATCAGGCGACCCGTGAGCGGCTGCCCGGCGCCCATCAGAATTTTCAGTGTTTCTGCCGCCTGTATGCAGCCGACAATGCCGGTCAGCGGCGCAAACACGCCCATCACCGCGCAGCGCACTTCTTCGCTTTGCGCGTCTTCGGGGAACAGGCAGGCGTAACACGGTGCTGTTGCATCGCGCATGTCGAATACGGATACCTGTCCATCGAAGCGCACACCTGCACCGGAGACCAGCGGCTTTTTGTGATTGACGCAGGCACGATTGACTGCGTGGCGCGTGGCGAAATTGTCGCAGCCGTCGATCACTACGTCAGCGCGCGCAACCAGTTGATCGAGCTCATCACCGGCGACGCGCGCCGCAATCATTTCCACGGTGGTTTCCGCGTTCACGCCGCGCAGCGTGTCGCGAGCCGATTCCACTTTGGGTTTTCCGATGGCATCGGTACGATGCACGATTTGCCGTTGCAAATTGGTGAGATCAACGCTGTCGTCGTCGCACAGCGTGAGTGTGCCCACGCCTGCGGCTGCGAGATACAGCGCAATCGGCGAACCCAGCCCGCCTGCGCCGATCAACAGCGCACGTGATGCGCGCAGTTTTTCCTGACCTTCGACACCGATTTCCGGCAGCAGGATGTGGCGGCTGTAACGCAGTAATTGTTCGTCGTTCATGACATATTAAAAAACTACGCCCGGTCGAGCGCAGCGCGACCGGGCGAGGGACTTAATGTAACTATTTGTTTTTAAATAATTTTTAGTCTGCGCCAGTGCCTTTGCCACGTGATTTCAAATAGGCCATCGCCTGATTCAGCTCGTAATCTTTTTTCGACACCACTTCACCGGGCACCGGGCGCAGTTCTTTCGGATCAATCTCAGGCCGTGATTCGGGCGCGAAATTATATTTAGCGCGCGCCGTGGCGACGGCCTTATCCATTTCGGCGGCTTTCGCGTCTTTGGTTTCCACTATCGGCGCTGCTGCGGGTTTGCCGTCGTCGAGGTGTTTGCTCAAATCGGCTTCACGCAAACGCAGGCTGGCGTTTTTGTCGATCGCGCTTTCCAGCGGAATGTCCGGCGTGATGCCTTTGGCCTGTATCGAGCGGCCATTCGGCGTGAAATAACGCGCGGTGGTGAGCTTGATGGCGGTGTTGTTGCCCAGCGGCAATATGGTTTGCACCGAGCCTTTGCCAAACGTTTGCTGGCCCATGATGACGGCACGTTCATAATCCTGCAGCGCACCGGCAACGATTTCCGAAGCCGAGGCTGAGCCGCCGTTCACCAGCACCACCATCGGCAGCTTTTTGATCTCCGCAGGCAGACCCTTGACGAAATCCTGCCGGTTGCGGCCACGCAGATAATGTTCGGGGCTGGCATTCAAACGCATCTTGGAATCTTCAGCGCGGCCTTCGGTGTAGACCACCAGTTTGCCGGATTCGACAAACATCGCGGTCACCGCCACGGCGCTATTCAGCAAGCCACCCGGATCATTACGCAGATCAAGAATGATGCCTTTCATCGGGCCTTTGACATGCGTGGTAATCGCATTGGCCAGCAATTCGCCGGTGCTTTCCTGAAACTGTGTGACGCGGAAATACGCGTAGCCGGGCTCCAGCGTGGTGGCTTTTACGCTTTGAATTTTAATCACGGCGCGTGTCAGCACGAGTTCCAGCGGATTGGGCTCGCCCTTGCGCACGATGGTCAAACGGATCGGCGTATTGGGTTTGCCGCGCATGAGTTTTACCGCATCGTTCAGCGTCATGCCCTTGACGGCTTGTTCGTCGAGCTTGACGATCAAATCGCCTGCCATCACGCCTGCGCGCGAAGCGGGTGTGTCGTCAATCGGCGAAATCACTTTGACGAAGCCGTCTTCCATGCCGACTTCAATGCCCAGGCCGCCGAACTCGCCTTGCGTGCCGACCTGCATTTCCTTGAATGCTTCCTGATCAAGGTACGCGGAATGCGGGTCAAGGCCGGTCAACATGCCGTTGATGGCCTCGTTAATGAGTTTTTTGTCTTCAACGGTCTCGACGTAATCCTGCTTCACGCGCCCGAATACTTCGGTGAACGCGCGCAGTTCTTCAATCGGCAGCGGCAGTTGCTGGCGCGAGGCGCTTTCGCGTTGAGCGACAGCCGAAAAATTCAGGCTGATGGCAACACCAATCACCACACCCGCGACGACGAGGCCAAATTGCCCCAGTTTGTTACGCATATACTGCTCCAGTGATAAACACTTGTTTAATCGCGCTAATTTAACGCCGTCCAACCCAGCTTAAAGGGTCAAAAGGCCTGCCTTGATGCCGTAGTTCAAAGTATAAACCTGATTCACCGCTTCCGCCGCTGTTGCCGACGGTAGCAACTGATTCGCCGCCGTTAATGTCATCGCCAACACGTTTTAGCAGTGTTTCGTTATAGCCATACAAGCTCATGTAGCCTTCGCCGTGGTCAATAATCAGCAAATTGCCGAATCCGCGCAGCCAGTCGGCGTAAACCACGCGCCCGCCAGCAACCGCGCGTACCGGCTCCCCGGCGTTGGCTGCAAGCAATAATCCCTTCCAGGTTAATCCGCCATCACTGCGTGGACTGCCGAAACGCCCCGTAAGTTCCCCCCGCACCGGCAAAGCCAGTCGCCCGCGCAGTTGCGAAAACGCTTGCGTGATGGTCGTGGGGTCAGGCAATCGTTCATTCCGCTGGCGCGGCGCCGCTGCTTTGCCGGGCGGCGTGGGCGCCACTGGCGGCACAAAAGGCGCGCTGCGCGTGATCACGCGCGCCAGCTGTTCGATCAGCGAGGTCAGGCGCGTTTCGTTGCGCTGCATGGTGCCGATTTCCTGCCGTTGCCGCGCAATGTCGCGTGACAGCCGGGTGACCACTTCCGTGCGCTTGACTTTTTCGGCCTCCAGCCGCTTGCGTTGATTGATTTGCTCAGCGCTGATCGCGGCGAGCTCGGTGGCCTTGGTGTTGGCTTCGTCAGCGAGCACCTGCAAATGCGTCATGCTGTCGCGCATGCTGCGTATCGCTTCAGCGCGCGTGCGTGAAATATAGCCCAGGTACTGCAAATCACGGGCGATGTCGTTGGGGTTTGCGCCGCTTAGCAGCAAACGCAAACTGTCAGGTGGGCTGCCCCCGTGACGCAGGTAATGCGCGTGCAGCAGTCGCGCAAGATTTTTTTGCTGGCTTTCGAGCGCTTCGGCTGCTTTGCGTATTTCGCCGCGCAATTCGTCCGTGCGTTTGGAGGCTTCGCCGGACGATTTATCCAATTCGCTCAGATCGCGATGGGCCTCCGATATGGCGCGCTCGGATTCACGCAACGCTTCTGCCGCTTCGTTGCGCGATTCTTCAGCGCCAGCCACCTGCTTTTGCAGCGCTTCGATGCGGCTGCGCAGTTGTTGCAGCTCTTCTTTGGCGACGGCGGGGTTGCTTGCGGCCCAAACGTCGCGTGCGCCCGATAATAAAAATACCAATAAAAACAAATACTTATAATATTTCACGCGTTTACGTAAACTCGATCAGCGGCTTGCCAGTCATTTCACTGGGTTGCGGCAGGCCCATCATTTTGAGCAATGTTGGCGCCACGTCTTGCAGCGCACCGCCGCTGGCTTTGGCTTTGCGGCCTATGTATAACAGCGGTACCAGATTCAGCGTGTGCGCAGTATGTGCTTGATGCGTTACCGTATCCAGCATCGTCTCGGCGTTGCCGTGATCAGCGGTGATCAGCACTTCGCCGTCGATGGCCTGCATGGCTTCCACCGCGCGACCGATGCACACGTCAAGTGTTTCAATGGCGAGCGTGGCCGCCGCCAGATCACCGGTGTGGCCCACCATATCGCCGTTGGCATAGTTGCAAACTATCGCTTCGTACTGACGGCTTTGAATGGCGGCGACCAGTTTGTCCGTCACTTCACGCGCGCTCATCTCCGGCTGCAAATCGTAGGTCGCAACTTTGGGCGACGGCACCATCACGCGGTCTTCACCGGCGTAGGGCGTTTCAACGCCGCCATTGAAAAAGTAGGTGACGTGCGCGTATTTTTCAGTTTCGGCTATGCGCAATTGTTTCAGGCCGCGCGATGCGAGATATTCACCAAAGCCGTTGCTGATGTTTTGCGGTGGATACGCCGCAGGAATATGCGCGAAATCTTCGCCGTAGGTGGTGAGCGTACAAAAGTAACCCAGCCTGGGCGCGTGTTCGCGCGGGAAGGCGTTGAATTTTGCATCGGTGAGTGCGTTAGTCATTTGCCGCGCACGATCCGCGCGGAAGTTCATGAACACCACCGCGTCACCGTCATTCATGCGCACCGGCTTGCTGCCGGGCGGCACGATGGCGGTGGCTTTCACGAATTCATCGGTTTCGTTACGCAAGTCGGCGAGCGCGTAGCCGTCCGTCGCTGACGCTGCCCAGAAGTCGGATTTACCCTGGGTGATGACGTCGTACGCGGGTTGCACGCGCTCCCAGCGCTTATCGCGATCCATGGCGAAGTAGCGGCCACAGATGGAAGCAATGCGTCCACTGCTGATGGCTTCGAACTTTTTTTGTAAGGCAACCAGCGACGGTTCGGCACTTTTGGGCGGCGTGTCGCGGCCATCGAGAAAGGCGTGCACGTAAATATTTTTTACGCCTGCCTTCGCGGCCATATCCACCAGCTCGTGTATTTGCGATTCGTGGCTATGCACGCCGCCTGGCGACAGCAGGCCAAGAATATGCAGGGCATTGTGTTTGCCGACTTCAATCGCTTTCAGTAACGCGGGGTTTTTGCGAAACTCGCCGGTTTCAATCGCATGCTCGATCTTGGTGTAATCCTGATACACCACGCGGCCCGCGCCGATATTCATGTGGCCGACTTCGGAGTTACCCATTTGTCCGGTGGGCAGGCCGACCATTTTTTCAGAGGCGTCGATCAGGCTGTGGGCGTATTTGTTCCACAAAAAGTTCCAGTGCGGCTTGCGCGCCTGGCAAATGGCGTTGTTGTCGCATTCTTCGCGGTGGCCGAAGCCGTCGAGGATGAGCAGAAGAACTGGCGTTATGTGCATGTTTTCTTTGGAAATTTTTTGAGTAACCGCATACGGTATAATTCTAGCCCATTTCAGGAGTATGCCTTGGAGCAGTTTTTCGCCACATTTTTTACCTATGTCAAACAAAGTCCGCTGAACCTGGTGTTGTTCGGCTTGGCGGTTACGTCCGGCGGCATGCTGTTGTTTCCGCTGCTGACACGCGGCATGCGCCCCGGTGCTGAGGTGGGGCCGTCTGAAGCGGTAATGTTGATCAATCGCAAAGACGCGGTAGTAATTGACGTGCGTGACGAAGGCGAATTCAAGACCGGGCACATCAACAACGCGCGTCACATGCCGGAAAAACAAATGGCTGATCGCATGAAAGAGATTGAAAAATTCAAAACCAAGCCGATCATCATCAGTTGCGCCAGCGGGCGGCGTTCGGCGTCGGTGGTGGATACGCTAAAGAAGCAGGGTTTTACCGAGGTGGTAGCGCTGGCGGGTGGCATCGGTGCCTGGCAGCAAGCCGGTATGCCGTTGGAAAAATGATTTAAAACAATTACTTAGAGATAATTCGGGAATCATCATGGCAAAAATATTGATGTACAGCACCGCAGTTTGACCGTACTGCGTATCCGCGGAGCGGCTACTGGCAAACAAGGGCGTGAAAGACATCGAAAAAGTATATATCGATAAAGATCCCGCACGTCGCACAGAAATGATGGAAAAAACCGGGCGGCGCACCGTGCCGCAAATCTACATCGGCGACACCCACGTGGGCGGCTACGACGACCTTTCCGCGCTCGATCGCGCGGGCGGGCTTGACCCGTTGTTGGCGACATAATCAAAACTAAACAGAAAGCAAAGCAATGAGCGAACAAGCCCCCGCGCCGCAGGCGCCCGCATCACCGCAGGATATGACGCAGCCCATCTTCAGCATCGAAAAAATCTATCTGAAAGACATGTCGCTGGAAGCGCCCGGCACGCCAAAGATTTTTATGCAGAACGAAGCGCCGCAAGTGGATGTCAACGTCCACACCGGCGCCACGGTGATCGAAGCGGGCGCGCTGTACGAAGTGGTGCTCACTGTTACTGTCACCGCCAAACTGCCGGATCGCACGATTTTCCTGGTTGAAGTGGCGCAGGCGGGCCTGTTTCACGTGCGCAATCTGCCGCCGCAGGACCTGGATGCGGTGCTGGGCATTTTGTGCCCGACCAATTTGCTGCCGTATGCGCGCGAAGCGGTATCGAGCATCATCGCAAAGGCGGGCTTTCCGCCGGTGGTGCTGCATCACATGGATTTCAATCAGGTCTATGCACAGGCCCAGCAACAGCGCGAAGCCCAGCAGCCCACGCCCTCACAGGTAAACTGATATGTTGCGCCGTGCTGCGTTGGGCTTGTGGTGCGCGCTGGCGGCGCACGGTGCCAGCGTTGCAACAGCGGCGGAATTTCGCGCCGCTACCGACGAAGCGGTGGTGCTCTACGATGCGCCCTCCGTGCAATCGCAAAAGCGCTTTATCGTTAATCAGGGTTACCCGCTCGAAGTCATTGTGGTGCTGCAAGGCTGGGTAAAAGTGCGGGACGCCAGCGGCGCGTTAAGCTGGGTAGAAGCGGGCAAAGTGAGCAACAAGCAACGCACCATCATGGTTAAAACGCCGCTGGCGCAAATTCGCTTTGCCGCAGACGACAACTCGCCGGTGGTGTTTCAGGCGCAGCAAAACGTGGTGATGGAATTAAGCGAAGTGGTCGCGGGCGGCTGGCTGCGCGTGCGTCATCGCGACGGTGTCGCCGGCTTTGTGCGCTTGGCGCAGGTGTGGGGCGTTTAAAAACCGCCGATGAATATTGCCGTTCTGGGCGCTGGCGCGTGGGGTACCGCGATAGCGATACATCTGGCTACGCGGGTTGGAACGCACGGCGTAACCCACAACGTAATGCTGTGGGCGCGCGACGCGGCACAGGCAGCGGCGATGCAGGCCAGCCGCTGCAACAGCCGCTATTTACCCGACGTTGTATTGCCGCCAGCCGTCACCGTCAGTGCGGATTTCAACGCAGCGATTCGTGATGCGCATTTATGCCTGGTAGCTGTTACGACGGCAGGCTTGCGCGAAACGCTGGTGCGAATGAAATCCGTGCAATCGAGAGCGCCCGTGGTGTGGCTGTGTAAAGGTTTTGAGCGCGAACACGCACTGCTGCCGCATCAAGTGTGCGCCGCTGAATTGCCGGGGGCCACCTGCGGCGTACTATCCGGCCCCAGCTTCGCGCAGGAAGTGGCGCGTGGGCAACCCACCGCGCTCACACTCGCTTCAGCCGATGCCGCATTCGCCAGCGCCACTGCGCGTGAGCTGCACGGCGGCTCGCTACGGGTGTATTCCAGCGGCGATGTGGTTGGCGTTGAAGTCGCGGGCGCGGTCAAAAATGTCATGGCAATCGCCACTGGCATCTGCGACGGACTTAAGCTGGGACTTAACGCGCGTGCCGCGTTGATGACACGCGGACTTGCTGAAATTAACCGGCTTGGCGTCGCACTCGGCGGGCGCGCAGAAACATTCATGGGACTGGCAGGCGTGGGCGATTTAATACTCACCTGCACCGGCGATTTGTCGCGCAACCGGCGGGTGGGCCTGATGCTGGCAGACGGCAAGGCGCTGGATGAAATTCTCACGGCACTCGGCCATGTCGCTGAAGGCGTTTACAGCGCGCGCGAAGTGGCGCGCATCGCCAAAACGCGTGGCATCGACATGCCGATTACCGATGCCGTGTGTCGTGTGCTCGACGCACCATACAGTGCCGCGCAGATGGCGCGTGAACTGCTCGGACGAGACCCGAAATCGGAATAAAAATATCAAATAAAACAATTACTTATGAAAGAGTCGCCGCTTTGAGCCTCACTCCTCAAAACCAGAAAATCATCCGCCAGCAAGTGCTGCGCGCGATATCCAGCAACCGCGAACCAGGCATGCACTTCGCCGGTTATTTTTTAAACTTCACGGCGCAACGCTTCAAGACCGATGGCGTTGAATTCACGGTTGAAGCAGGGCCGCACTGCACGGATGCCAACGGCGCAATCAATCGCACGGCACTGCTCTACAGCGCCGATATGACGCTGGCGGCGGCGAATCGCGTGTTCACCGATCCGAATGCACGCACCGCAACGCTGATGCTGCGCGTGGAATTCACCGGCGAAGCTGCGCGCGGCAAGCTTGAAATCAGTGGGCGCGGCAGCGGCTTTGACAAGCGCACCGCACTGCCAGAGAGCGTTGCCGCCGGGCGTGTGATGTGCGAAGGCCGCGAAATTATGCGCATGTCCGGCACATGGGTGGAGCCGCCCGCACCCAAGGGCATGGTGATGCGCGCCCTGCCGTGGGAAGGCGGCGCGAGCGGTGCGCTGCGACCGCTATTGAAAAAAAGCGAACTCGATGCCGTCGAAAAAGATGTGGTGCGCCGTGTTGATAAGGCCATGCGCAACGCCAGTGCAGCAAGTGGCGTCGGCATGTTCGCAAGCCTGTGCAACCCGCTGGTCAAACGCACGGCGCAAGGTGCTAATGGAAGGTTGCCGGTAGGCATGCACATCGGCAATCGTGTCGGCCACGTGCAGGGCGGGTTTCTCATCAGCGCAGCACTTGTTACCGCCGAAGCCGCAGTGCCCGAACACCCCATACTCACCGGCGCTTCAGCGTGGTACATCAGCCCGGGGCAGGGCAAAGTGATTACGTCACGCGCAACCATTTTGCAAAGCGGCCGCAACGTGGCTGTGGTGCGCACCGAATTGTTTGCAGCGGGGCGCAAGCGGGTGCTGGAGGTGATTTCCAATCATTCGGTGGGCACGCGGGCTGCGTAGCCGTGTTGAATTGTTGGGTTATGTTGTGTCAGCGTAGTTCGGGTTTATAACGCCTGCGGGTACGCCGCGCTACATTATTCAGCGTGTGCAGATTGAGACTGCGCGTGGTTTGAAACAGCCTGAAACGCTGGAGTGGCCACTGAAGAAGAGTCAATCTCAGATCTGAGCGTTTGATCCATATATCTTCGATCGTAATCTTCGCGCAAGACTGGGTTGGTTAGAATGTCGTAGGCCGCTTCAAGGTCAGCGAACCGCGACTGCGCATATTGATCGCTGCCATTGCTGTTCTTGCGAAGCTGTTCGCCCAATCTTAAACATGCTTGCTCGATAATTTCCGTTGGTGCGGAAATATCGAGTCCAAGGATTTTGTAATAGTCTTTAAAATGCCTATTTTCCGCTTTGCGCTCTAATGTATCGGGTAGGCAAGAGCATACACGGCAAGCTGTTAACCCAGCAGTTGTTCCGCTGACACTCCCAATGCCAACGCCACCTTTTGTAGCTTAGCTTTGCGCGGGCGCTTGGCCGTTTCCATCTGCGTGTAGGCTGCCTGCGTTACACCTATACGCTGGGCTACTTCTACTTGTGTCATGGCCAAATATTCGCGCCACGCCTGCATCAACGATTTGTCGTCCATGATGCGCTTGCCAACTACGGCATTGGGAATGGTTCCCAGTGTGAAGTTGGCATTCATTTGATGGAGCCGCTCATATTTCTGTCGCCGCCCAATACCAATCCCCGCTCAATATAGCCACGCAGGGTCGTGCCAGACGTATTCACGTCATGAATAACGCGCGAAGCCAAACGCAAATCTTTTTCCGCAGCGATCAAATCATCATCCAGCGCGCGGCGCAGCACTTCGGCGTCGCGGGCGAGGTAGAGTGCGTCGCGCGTCTCGAACGGGTCGATGGTGTGCGCCCAGGTTAAGTGTTGTGATGTTTTTTCGGCGACCCAGCAGCGGGTAAATTCGCGCAGGGTGCGGCTGTTGCCGTCGGTAAACGGGTGCTGAAAATCCAGATCGGCATAGAGCGTGGCGAGCGGTGCGGCGAGTTTTTCGGCGGTGTCGTGTTGCGCCCAATTTTGCGCATTGGCTTTTGCCAAAACTTGCGGCAATTCTTTTTGCATTTCTTCGGCGGGTTTGTAGTAGACGGGATATTGCCTGTGGTGCAGCGCCCGGCCTTTACCCCACTGGCCACGCAGGGTGCGTAGTTCGCCTGCGTCGGGATAGATATCTTGAAAGATGTGGTGGTTGATGGCACGTAGATGGGCTACGTCGAAGGCGCCTTTTATGGGGTGCAGTTGGAGTTGTGAGATGCGAAGCGTGGCGTAGTTGCCTTCTTCGCGGGTGAGTATTTCGGGATCGGTTATCCCGAGACGATTAGGCCGCGCGTCGGACATGGCGTGCGTGATTGCGCGCCAGCGCCTCTTCCAGTGTCATTTCACCACGCACGTAGGCGTCAAGGTCAAGCTTCACTTCTGTTGAAACCGTAAAACCTTCGAGCGCCACACTCGCTGTGGCTTCACGCACATGGCGTTCGCGCTCTACGCGCGCGGTTGCTTTGTTGTTTGCGACTTCATTCATTTTGCCCATGATTTCGCTCCTGTTTACAGGTAAATTATACCTTGATGATGGCCTTGCGCAAGCTATGAAAATTTTTATAACTATTTGTTTTTATTGAGTTTCATTCGCTGCCTGCAAACCCCAGTTGCCGCCAGGCTTCGTAAACCACCACCGCCACTGCGTTGGATAAATTGATACTGCGCGCAGCAGTGCGCATGGGCAGCCGGATGCGTTGTTCTGCGGGCAGTGCATCGATCAGCGCTTGTGGCAAGCCCCGACTTTCGGGGCCGAAGATGAATACGTCGTTTTCGTGATACGCGGGTTTGTCGTAGCGTTGCGAGCCGCGCGTTGTTACCGCGAACAGGCGTCGCTTTTCAAAATGCGCCAGGCACGCTGGCCAATCGTCGTGCAGGGTTACGTCGGCGAACTCGCGGTAATCCATGCCCGCGCGCGCGAGTTGTTTGTGGTTGATTGAAAAGCCGAGTGGTTTGACCAGGTGCAACCGCACGCCAGTGTTGACGGCCAGCCGCATGGCGTTGCCGGTGTTGGGCGGGATTTCGGGTTCGTATAAAACGAGGTCAAACATTTTGCGCACGCTTTTTGAAAGCATCGGGCAAGGTGCGCGCGACGATAAGCCCGGTGACTTTTGCGGCCCCCGCTTTTTTC
Organism: Betaproteobacteria bacterium; assembly: GCA_947486575.1. GTDB lineage: Bacteria > Pseudomonadota > Gammaproteobacteria > Burkholderiales > SG8-41 > UBA5216. Next base: position 19,953 of record CANKUB010000005.1, read on the forward strand.
TGGTTGCGGGCGAGTTCGTTGGGTGTGGCGCCAGTGGTCATTACGTCATCGACGATGGCAACGTGCTGGCCGGTGAAATCGTCGTCGCACACAAACGCTTTGCGCACGTTTTTTGCGCGCTCTTTCCACGGCAATGCGGCTTGCGGTGCGGTGTCGCGCACTTTGCGGCAGGCGCGCGGCAGTAATTTTATACCGCTGATGTCTGCCACATGGCGAGCGATTTCCTGCGCTTGATTGAAGCCGCGTTCACGCAGGCGCGCATCGGCGAGCGGCATGGGGATGATGATGTCGGGGCGTTCGTCGAGGCACGCCGCGATGGCAGCTCCGAACAGCGGTGCAATCGCCAGCATGCTGCGATATTTGAGCGCTTGCACCAGCGCATCGGCGGGAAACGCGTAGGTGAATGGCGCGCACACGTGGTCATACGCCGGTGGGTCAGTGAGGCACGCGCCGCAGCGCGTGCCTTCGGTGATGGGCAGCGCGCAGGTGTCGCAGTGTGCGGCTGTCAAACGCGGCAAATCGGCATTGCACGGCGCGCACAGCAGCGCGCCCTTGCTGGGGCCGACGCAGAGCAGGCACGTGGGCGCGATCAGGTGTTGTACGAATCGTACGCAATTAGCCAAAAAGTGCGGCTGTGAATTTGACAACAGTGACTTCATTGACGAAGATGCAAGCTATTCAAAATATTGAGTTTTTCATGGACACACCGAATTCTTCGCCGCAGCCGACCCCTGTTTCAGTAGTGCCTTGGACAGTCGATCAAGTCGAGGCCCTTTTTGATCTGCCGTTTAATGATCTCATTTATCGCGCGCAGACAGTGCATCGTGCGCATTTTGATGCAAATGCGGTGCAGCGCTCTACACTGATTTCGATCAAAACCGGCGGCTGCCCGGAAGACTGCGGTTATTGTCCGCAGGCCGCGCGTTATCACACCGGCGTTGAAAACGAAGATATTTTGTCGGTCGATCAGGTTGTGGCCGCTGCGCAGTGCGCCAAAGACAACGGCGCGACGCGATTCTGCATGGGCGCCGCATGGCGCGGGCCGAAGCAACGCGATCTCGATAAAGTGGTGGAGATGATTGCCGCCGTGCGTGAGATAGGTATGGAAACCTGCGCCACACTCGGCATGCTGAAAGACGGTCAGGCCGAGCAGTTAAAAACGGCGGGTCTCGATTACTACAACCACAATATTGATACCGCGCCGGAGTTCTACGGCGAAATTGTCACCACACGCACGCAGCAAGATCGCATGGATACGCTTTCGCGCGTGCGTAATGCAGGCATGCACGTGTGCAGCGGCGGCATTGTCGGCATGGGCGAAACGCGGCGCGCGCGTGCGGCGTTGGTGGTGCAACTGGCGAATATGAATCCGTATCCTGAATCGGTGCCGATCAACAATCTGGTGCAGGTGGAAGGCACACCTTTGAATGGCACGGAGCAACTGGATTTGCTGGAGTTTGTGCGCACGGTGGCGTGTGCGCGCATCACCATGCCCAAGGCGATGGTGCGTCTGTCGGCCGGGCGGCAGGCCATGCCGGAGGGCATACAGGCGTTGTGTTTTCTGGCGGGGGCGAATTCGATTTTTTATGGTGACAAATTGCTGACGACCGGCAACCCGGATGTGGCGCGCGATCAGGCGTTGTTTACGAAACTGGGTTTGCATGCGATGGAAGCGAAGGGTGCGTGACCTATTCCGCACTGGTTGATGACCTGGCTGCGCTGGACGAAAAAAATCTTCGTCGCACCCGCCGCACGCTCGACACGCCACAAAGCGCCCACGTTACCGTTGACGGCAAAAATTATGTCGCGTTTTGCGGCAACGATTATCTAGGGCTTGCCAGTCACCCTGAATTGATTGCTGCCGCGCAATCAGGCGCAACGCAATTTGGCGTGGGCGCGGGCGCATCGCATCTGGTGCTTGGCCATACGCGCGCGCATGAAAATCTGGAGCAGCAGCTCGCAGCGTTTGTGCAATTGCCGCGCGCGTTGCTGTTTTCGACGGGCTATATGGCGAATCTTGGTGTGGTTACGGCGTTATTAAACCGTGACGATGCGGTGTTCGCAGATCGATTGAATCATGCATCACTTAACGATGCGTGCTTACTCGCGCGTGCGCAGTTCAAACGATATGCACACAATAGTCTCGAACAACTGGAACGCCTGCTCGCCACGACAAAAGCCAAGCGCAAATTGATCGTTGCCGATGCGGTGTTCAGTATGGATGGTGATATTGCGCCGGTGCCGGAATTACTCGCACTGGCCGAGTGCTACGATGCGTGGTTGCTGCTGGATGATGCGCATGGCTTTGGTGTGCTGGGTGACGGTGCGAATGACAAGGGGCGTGGCGTGCTGGAGCATTTCAACGTGACGCATCCGCGCATTATTTACATGGCGACACTCGGCAAAGCGGCGGGCGTGTTCGGCGCGTTTGTTGCGGGTGAAACCACGCTGATTGAAACGTTGATGCAGCGCGCACGCACTTATATTTACACCACAGCGATGCCGCCGCTGCTGGCTTGTGCGGTGTCGAAAAGTATTGAGTTGATTGCGGCGGGTGCGTCATTGAGGAGGCAATTAGCTGAAAATATTATTCAATTAAAACAAATGGTTACGAATGGATTGCCAGGGGGTTGGAAATTGCTGCCATCGATCACCGCGATTCAACCGCTGGTGATTGGCGACAATCGCGCGGCTACTGATGTGGCTGAAAAACTCGCCGCGCGCGGCGTGCTGGTTCCCGCAATCCGTCCGCCGACGGTGCCGCAGGGCACAGCGCGGTTGCGTATTTCGTTGTCAGCGGCACACTCCAAAGATGATGTGCTGTTGCTGTGTGATGCGCTCAAGGCATGCCAGTGAGCACCGGGCATCACGTGGTGCTGCTGCACGGCTGGGCGAGTCATCCCCACGTGTTTCGTGGTCTTGTGCGTGCGCTGGAAAAAAGTTTTCGTGTGCAAGTTATCGCGTTACCGGGCTACAGCGATGTTGAGGTTTGCACGCCGTATACGCTGGAGCGCATCGCTGACACACTCGCGGCCAGCGCACCCAGGCAATGCAGCGTTATCGGCTGGTCGCTCGGCGCGCAAGTGGCACTGGCTTGGGCGCAGCGTGCACCGAAGCAAGTGCAGCGACTGGCACTGATTGGCGCAACGCCGTGTTTCACGCAGCGCGCAGATTGGAAAAGCGCGGTAGCGCCGATGGTGATGCGTCAATTTACCGCGCAAATCCAGCGTGATTGTCCGAGTGTGTTGCGGCGGTTCGTGGCGCTGCAATCGCATGGCGACGATCACGCGGTGCGGGTGGCGCATAAATTGCGCACTGCATTGTTTACCAATCCGCTGCCGTCGCAAGCGGTGCTTGAAGCCGGGCTGGATATTTTGCGTAGCGCGGATTTACGGGTAGTGTTGCCTGCAATTACGCAACCGGCGCTGGTCATTCACGGCGGGCACGATGCCGTAGTGCCCTGTGCTGCGGGCGCGCTACTGAGCGCGGCGCTGCCCAATGCCGTGTTTCAAAAAATTGATGGCGCAGGGCACGCGCCGTTTTTATCGCAGCCGGATTTAGTGGCAAACCACTTGCATGTGTTTCTTCATGCAGAATAAGCCACCGCAGTTCGACAAACGTCTGATCCGCCGCTCTTTCGAGCGCGCAGCAGCAAGTTACGATGCCGCCGCTGTTTTGCAGCACGAGGTGTGCAAGCGCATGAACGAGCGGCTCGATCTCATCAAGCATCAGCCCGCAACGTTGCTCGATGCGGGCAGTGGCACAGGTAATGCGTTGCCAGCGTTGCGCGCGCGTTACCCGCAAGCGCGGCTGGTCGCGTTTGATCTGGCTTTCACCATGTTGCAGCGCGGGCGCGAACGTATTGCGGCGCCGTGGTGGAAATCTGTTTTAAAACAAAAGGTTGGTGCAATATGTGGGGACATCGAACAACTGCCTTTGGCTAGCGGCAGTGTGGATATGGTGTGGTCGAGTCTGGCGCTGCAATGGATGAATGACCCCGATAAAGCGTTCGGCGAATTTCACCGCGTGCTGGCCCCCGGCGGGCTGTTGATGTTCAGCACCTTCGGGCCGGATACACTGAAAGAATTGCGCACGGCTTTTGCCAGCGTCGATCAGCACACGCACGTCAGTCGCTTTATTGATCTGCACGACATCGGCGATATTCTGGTGAAGCGTGGCTTTGCCGATCCGGTGATGGATATGGAGCCGTTCACCCTGACCTACAGCGACGTGCGCGCGCTGATGCACGATCTGAAAGCCATCGGCGCGCACAATGTGACGCATGATCGTCCGCCAGGGTTGACGGGCAGGGCGCGTCTGGCGGCGGTGATGGCAGCGTACGAACCACTGCGACGCGATGGCAAACTGCCTGCGACGTTTGAGGTGGTCTACGGCCATGCGTGGAAACCGCTGCCGCGTGTGACGGCTAGCGGCAAAAAAATCATCGATATCAAGCCCGCAGCAACATGAGCGCACGCGGATTTTTCGTTACCGGCACTGACACCAGCGTGGGTAAATCGCTGGTGGCCTGCGCGTTGCTGCACGCCCTGGCTGCGCGCGGACTACGCGTGGTGGGCATGAAGCCGGTGGCCGCTGGTGCGCAATTACAAGACGGCGTTTGGGTGAATGAAGACGTTGAACAATTGGTCGCCGCCAGCAACGTGGCCGCACCGCGCGAGCTTATTAACCCCTATTGTTTTGAGCCGCCCATTGCGCCACACATCGCTGCGAGCATTGAAAAAAATATCATTAAAATCAATAATTTAACTGAATCATTTCAATCGCTGTCAGCGCTTGCTAACGTAGTCATCGTCGAAGGCGCGGGCGGCTTTTGTGTGCCACTGAACGACAGCGAAACCAGTGCCGATCTGGCGCGCGCGCTGGCGTTGCCGGTGGTGCTGGTGGTGGGAATGCGGCTGGGTTGTTTGAATCACGCGCTGCTCACTGCCGAGGCTGTGCGTGCACGCGGATTGGTGCTGGCGGGTTGGGTGGCGAATCACCTAACGCCGGACATGCAGCACGCAGATGCCAACGTGGCGGCGTTGCAAGCGCGACTCGCCGCGCCGCTTCTCGCGCGCATTGCGTTCTGCGAGCAACCGCAAGCTGACGCAATTGCGCCGCAGTTTGATGTGAGTACATTGCTGGCAGCCGAATAATCGCGCTTCGTAGCGCGAAAAGTCGCGCGTGTCAATGTGTGCTGCCATCGAGAATTCGCGCGAATTCAATGGCTTACAAGGTTGCCTCGACACCCCTCGCTGTGGTAAATTCTCCCTGTTTGTTAGAGGGGCTTGCGTCTGCTTTTGTGGGAGTGTGCGTGGTGCGTGCGTGCTTGTAACGCTCTGAAATTGCCGATCATCCGCACCGAAGCCGAGCAGTAAGATTGGTTGTAACTATCCGGGGGAAGAATGCGTAACAAGCTGGCTCAAATTTTTGCGGCATTGTCCAAGGCGGCGATGCTATTGATGATTCCTGCGGTGGCGTTCGCCGAATACAAACTCAATCTGCAGACGCCGAATACTGCGCTGGGCCACACCATATTTGATCTGCACACCATTATTACTTGGATCTGCGTGGTGGTTTTCGTTCTGGTGTTCGGCTTCATGTTCTACGCCGTGTACGCGCACCGCAAATCGGTGGGACACAAAGCGGCAAATTTTCACGAGCATTTCTGGGTTGAAGTGGCGTGGACACTCGCGCCCGCCATTATTTTGCTCACCATGATGGTGCCAGCCACCAAATCCCTGGTCATGCTGCGCGATACCTCCGACGCGGATTTGACCATCAAAGCCACCGGCTACCAATGGAAATGGGGCTACGATTACATTCGGGGCGAAGGCGAAGGCATCAGCTTCTACAGCAGCCTTTCGACGCCGCAGGCGCAAATCCAGGGTACCGAACCCAAAGGTGAACACTACCTGCTCGAAACCGACACCGTTGTTGTTGTTCCAGTGGGCAAAAAAGTGCGTATGCTGGTGACGGCGGCTGACGTCATTCACGCCTGGTGGGTGCCAGCGCTTTCGGTGAAGCAAGACGCCGTGCCGGGCTTTATTCGTGACACCTGGTTCAAGGCTGAAAAGCCGGGCATCTTCCGCGGTCAATGTGCGGAGCTCTGCGGCAAGGATCACGGTTTTATGCCGATTGTGGTTGAGGTGAAATCCGCTGCCGATTACAGCGCGTGGGTTGCCAGTCAAAAAGCCAATATGAAAAAGGCGGCGGTTGCTGAAGCGCCCGATAAAGCCTGGACGCTGGATGAGTTGAAGGCGCGCGGCGAAAAAGTCTACGCCAGCAATTGCGTAGCCTGCCATCAAGCGAGCGGCATGGGTCTGCCGCCGACATTCCCTGCACTGTCTGGATCGAAAATCGCCACCGGCCCGAAAGAAGGTCACCTGGCGATGGTGTTGAACGGCAAAGCCGGTACCGCAATGGCGGCGTTCAAGCACTTGTCTGACGCGGATATTGCGGGCGTAGTTACGTACGAGCGTAATGCCTGGGCCAACAAAACCGGCGACATGGTCACGCCAGCGGAAGTGAAAGCTGCGCGTGGCGGTGGTGCCGCTCCAGTGGCCGCTGCACCTGCGGCAGAAGTTGTCGCGCCCGCTGCGGCTGTTGCTGCGGGTGCCACAGGTGCATTACCTGCGGCGGTTTACTACGATTCCGGCAAAGCGACCGCCAGCGCCGAAGGCAAAACTTCGCTGGATGCCGTGATTGCGCATCTAAAAACCAACGCCGACGCTAAAGTGGAAGTTACTGGCTACACCGACAAAGCAGGCAACCTCGCCGCGAACATGGAGTTGGCCAAACAGCGCGCGGTCAGCGTGCGCGATGCGTTGATGGCAGCAGGGGTGGCCAAAGAGCGCATCAGCATGAAGCCGCCGGCAACGGTTGAGGCTGGCGGCGATGGCAAGCAAGCGCGCCGCGTGGATATCAAGCCTACTGCGTAATAGCGATCTTGGTGAAATAACATAAGTATTTGTTTTTAAATAATAATTTTTAGAGAACCGGAGCCACAATGAGCACCGCTACCCACGACGCCGCGCATGGTCACGATCACGGTCACGACGATCACGCTCACGAGCACAAGCCCTACGGCATGATGCGCTGGGTTGGTTCGACCAACCATAAAGACATCGGCACCATGTATTTATGGTTCAGCTTCACCATGTTTTTGGTCGGCGGGGTGATGGCGCTGATCATTCGCGCTGAATTGTTCCAGCCCGGCCTGCAAATCGTGCGGCCTGAGTTCTTTAACTCGATGACCACTTACCACGGCCTGATCATGGTGTTCGGCGCCATCATGCCGGCCTTCGTGGGTTTTGCTAACTGGCTGATTCCGATGCAAATCGGCGCTCCCGATATGGCGTTCCCGCGCATGAACAATCTGTCGTTCTGGCTGCTGCCGCCAGCGGCCATGTTGCTGATTGCAGCACAGTTCGCTCCCGGCGGAGGCGCTGGTGTGGGCTGGACGATGTATGCGCCGTTGACGACTCAAGCTGGCCCGGCGATGGATCTCACCATCTTCGCGGTACACATTCTGGGCATGTCGTCGATCATGGGGTCAATCAACATCATCACCACCATTCTCAATATGCGCGCGCCCGGCATGGGCCTGATGAAAATGCCGCTGTTTTGCTGGACATGGCTGATTACCGCTTACCTGCTGGTGGCCTCGATGCCGGTGCTGGCTGGTGCGGTGACCATGACTTTGACCGACCGCCATTTTGGTACCAACTTCTTTAACGCAGCGGGCGGCGGCGACCCGGTTTTGTATCAGCACATCTTCTGGTTCTTCGGCCACCCCGAGGTGTACATCATCGCCATTCCCGCTTTCGGCGTGGTGTCGCAGGTAATCCCGGCGTTCTCGCGCAAACCGCTGTTTGGTTATGCCTCGATGGTGTATGCCACGGCGTCGATCGCGATTCTCTCGTTCATGGTTTGGGCGCACCACATGTACACCGTTGGCATGCCGGTTGAAACGCAACTGTTTTTTATGTACGCGACAACGTTGATTGCCATTCCGACTGGCGTAAAAGTGTTCAACTGGGTGGCGACGATGTGGAAGGGATCGCTCACGTTTGAGACGCCGATGCTGTTTGCTTTAGGATTCCTGTTCCTGTTTACGCTCGGCGGATTCACCGGGTTGGTGTTGTCCATCGTGCCGGTGGATGTGCAAATTCACGATACCTACTACGTGGTGGCGCACTTTCACTACGTGATGGTGGCTGGCGCGTTGTTCTCAGCGTTTGCCGGAATTTATTTCTGGCTGCCGAAGTGGACCGGGCGCATGTATAACGAGACCTTGGGCAAATGGCACTTCTGGCTGTCGTTGGTTTTCTTTAACGTCACCTTCTTTGTGCAGCATTTCCTGGGCCTTGCGGGGATGCCGCGCCGCGTGCCGGATTACGCCCTTCAGTTCGCCGAGTTCAATGCGATTTCATCGGTAGGCGCGTTTGGTTTCGGCTTATCGCAATTACTGTTCCTCTACATTGTTTTGAAGTGCATTTGCAGCGGCGAAAAAGCGCTGGATAAACAATGGGAAGGTGCCGATAGCATTGAGTGGACCATGCTGCCATCACCTGCGCCGTACCATAGCTTCACCACGCCACCGACTATAAAGTAGGCTGAGGCAAGCCATCGCGATGTCCGAAGCCATCAATGAAGAAGCGCGGCAGAAACAAATCAAGCGCAACATCCGCCTTACGGCGTCGGCGTTGTGGTTGATTGTCGCGGTGATTTTTTGCTACATGATGGCGAAATATTACTGGATGAGCCGATGAATCCGGGGCAAACCAAGCGCACTTTGCGTATCAATCGGCAGATGTTTGTACGCCTGAGTTTTTTTGCGTTGCTGATGTTCGGTTTTGGCTATGCGATGGTGCCTTACTACAAAAAGTTTTGTCAGGTCACGGGCCTTAACAATCTGTTGCAGCCGGATACTGTTGTCAGCAATACGCAGGTGGATAAATCACGCTGGGTCACGCTGGAGTTCGACGCCAACACGCACGGCATGCCGTGGCAGTTTGCGCCGGTGCAACGCAGCGTGCGGGTGCATCCGGGTGAAATGACGCAGGTGGCATTTGAGATCAAAAATAACGGCGGCAGCACGATGGTGGGGCAGGCCATACCGAGTTATGGCCCTAAACACGGCGCACCGTTCGTGAAAAAGCTCGAATGCTTTTGCTTCAAGCAGCAGGTGCTGGCGGCGGGTGAATCCCGTCAGATGCCGGTGCAGTTTGTGATTGATGCAGCGTTGCCAGCCAGCGTAACCACATTGACGTTGTCGTATACGTTTTTTGAGGTGCCGGCGGCAGATAAGAAAAATGCGTCTGCGCCAACTGTGGCGACAGGAAAAGCAGGTTAGTGCCGATTGGAAAATGGAAAACAGCCGGAAGAGCCAAAAACAGCCTCATTGTTTCAAGCCATAAAAATGGTGTTGTCAGCGTTTATTGGCATACGTAAACAGGGTTTGCAGCAAGAGAAGATTAAGGTAACGCCGGTGCAGGTAGTGATTACCGGCATCATCATGGCGGCACTTTTTGCGTTAACGGTAAGAACGATAGTGCACTTGGTGCTTGGTAAGTAACACAAGTAAGTAACATAAGTGAGTGATGCACGTTGCAAGTTGTAAATTGTATTAGCCAGACGAACAGAAATTTGAGGATAAACACATGACGACGCAGCAGCATACGGCTCATCCCGCCGACTCCACCAACTACTACGTGCCGGGGCTGTCGCATTGGCCGATAACAGCCTCGGTGGCCATGGCATTACTGGGCTTTGGCGCAGCTTTTTCGATGAATCACATGGCTGGCGGCAATGTAATGCTGATCCTGGGGTTTATTGTGCTGTTTGTGATGTTCGGTGGCTGGTTCAGCACGGTGGCGCACGAATCCGAAGGCGGCATGTACAACAAGCAGGTCGGCATGTCGTTTCGCTGGGGTATGAGCTGGTTCATCTTCTCCGAAGTCATGTTCTTCGGCGCATTCTTTGGCGCGCTGGGTTACATGCGGCTGTACTCGGTGCCTGATCTGGGCAGCCTCGAACACCAGGCTCTGATGTGGCCCGGTTTCAAAGGTGGATGGCCCACGGCGGGCCCGCACTTTAAGCCCGGCGATTTCACCCCGATGGGCGCTTGGGGCATACCGGCCATCAATACCGCATTGCTGCTGACATCCGGCGTTACCCTAACCATTGCGCATTGGGGCCTGCTCAAGAAAAACCGTGCACAGCTGATCTGGGGTTTGGCCGCGACTATCGCGCTGGGCATGGTCTTTTTGGGTTTTCAGATTTACGAGTACTCGCACGCGTATTCCGAGATGAACCTGAAGCTCACCAGCGGTGCATACGGTTCAACGTTCTTCATGTTGACCGGCTTTCACGGCTTTCACGTCACCGTTGGCACCATCATGCTGTGGGTGATTTTGTTCCGCAGCGTTGCGGGACATTTCACCCCTGAAAACCACTTTGGTTTTGAAGGCGTTGCGTGGTATTGGCACTTCGTGGATGTGGTATGGGTGTTGCTCTTCGTTCTGGTCTACATACTTTAAACCGCGCGGGTAACGCTCAATAAAAAGCCGCACCCGAGGGTGCGGCTTTTTACTTCCGGGCAATTGATCAATCTCTCAAAGTTTGCCGGTTATAAAGCCAAAATGTATTCCCGCCATCAACAACAAAAAAAGTGTCACCGACAGCGCCACGCGTACCGTGAGCGCGCGTACCATGCGCTCGCTCGAACCATTGTCTCTCAGCATGAAATACGCCGCCGAGCCAAGGCTGTAAATGATGAACACCAGAAAAAGAATCACGATATATTTCATGGCGGAAGTGTAATCCAAGCGAGGGTGGAGCGCCATTGAGAGTCGCCGGACGTGATTTTGCGCCTGCGGCTTGGGCGACGCTTGCCATGCTGGCTGGAGTCGCGCTAACCATTGCCTTGGGCTACTGGCAATTGGGCCGTGCCGATACCAAGCAGGCGCTACAGAATCGCATCAGTGAGCTCGCGCAGCAAGCACCGATTGTCATCGCAATCAACGACGTGAAACTGGAGGATGTGGAACTCAGGCCGATAGAGGCGCGTGGGCGATACGAGCCGCGTTACGTCGTGTTTATCGATAATCGCGTGTACAAACATCAACCGGGTTATTACGTAATGATGCCGTTGCGGCTGGCGGGCAGCGAAAAGATACTGCTGATAAACCGTGGCTGGGTCGCTGCTGGCGCTGAACGCAATCAGGCGCCGCAGGTCAAAACCCCGGAAGGCGAGGTCGTGGTACGCGGTACTGCGGTAGCGTTCAGCGAACGTTTTCTGGAGTTATCCAGTAAGGTGGCGGAGGGTAACGTCTGGCAAAATATGTTGCTGGAGCGCTACCGGCAGGCAACAAAACTCTATGTTCAGCCGCTTATTTTGCAGCAGGCCGAATCAGGCCAGGACGACGGGCTGGTGCGCGATTGGCCGCCGGTTGATTTAAAGCGCAACACCCATCTCGCGTACGCCGTGCAGTGGTTTGCGCTGGCCGCCGCCATATTTATCTATTACGTGGTAATCAATGTCCGCAGAAAACCCAACGCCGCAGCTGACTGATCAACCCGCAGAACAACGCAAGAGCCAGCGTATGTTGTTGCTGGTGGCGGCAGTGTGCATCGCGCCTTTTGTGGCCTCATGGGCGCTGTATTTCTTTTGGCAGCCATCAGGCCGCATCAATTACGGGGAGTTGGTGGAAGGTGTGACCGTGCCACTGGGCGCGCTTGCCACTGCTACTGAAGGCAAACCGTTCGACTTTGCGCAAGTGCGTGGGCGCTGGGTATTTGTAACAGTCGATTCCGGTGCGTGCGATGATTATTGTCAGAAGAAGCTGTGGAAAATGCGGCAAGTTCGATTGACGCAAGGCAAATATCTCGAGCGTATTGAGCGTGTGTGGCTGGTGAGCGATACGCAAAATGTTGCCGCTACCGTGATCAAAGAATACGACGGCACATGGTTAGTTGCCGCGCAAAACAGTGCAACCCTCAAAACGTTTCCGTTTCGCGATGTGCAACGTGATCACATTTACCTGGTTGATCCGCTGGGTAACGTGGTACTGCGTTTTCCGAAAGAAGCCGACCCCAGCCGCATGAAAAAAGATCTGGAGCGCTTGCTGCGCGTTTCGCGCATCGGGTAAAGACATGGCTACGTATTTGTTTCGTAACATTATTTATTTCACGGCTGCGTTCACATTCGTAGTCGTTGTAGTCGGCGCTTTCGTGCGCTTGACCGATGCCGGTTTGGGGTGTCCCGACTGGCCAGGTTGCTACGGCAAAATTACCCCCAAACACGCCGCGCAAAATATTGCCAAAGCCATCGCCGAACAAGGCGGCACGCACGGACCCGTGTCCACGCAAAAAGCGTGGCACGAAATGGGCCATCGCTACCTTGCTGGCACGCTGGGTTTGTTGATACTCGGCATTATGGTAATGGCATGGACACGCGGCGTGCGCGCGCAACAGTCACCCTGGTTGGCGACTACTTTGCTGGCCCTGGTGATATTTCAGGCTGCGCTAGGCATGTGGACAGTAACGCTGCTGCTCAAGCCGGTCATCGTCACCCTGCATTTGCTCGGCGGCATGGCCACGCTGGCGTTGATGACTTGGCTTGCCTTGCGCCAGTCCGGGCGCAGCGAATCACAAGCGGCATGGTTACGCCCATGGGCGGCGTTGGGACTTGTGTTGCTCGTTATGCAAATCGCGCTGGGTGGCTGGGTCAGCACCAACTACGCAGCGCTGGCGTGCATCGATCTGCCTACCTGTCACGGCGAGTGGGCGCCTAAAATGGATTTTGCGCACGGTTTTCAATTACTGCGCGAACTCGGCCAAACGGCGGCAGGTGATAAATTAAGCTATGACGCGTTAACGGCGATTCACTGGACGCATCGCGCAGGTGCAGTGGTCGTCACACTTTATCTTGCGTGGCTTGCGTGGCAGGCTGCAAACGTGCCTCACTTACGCACCATTGCCGTCGGAGTTGGCGTGCTGCTGGCAGCACAAGTCGCTCTGGGCCTCAGCAACATCCTCACCGGCCTGAACCTGCTGGTCGCGGTAGGGCATAACGCAGGCGCGGCGCTGTTACTGGTGGCATTGGTGGTGCTAAACTTCGCGCTTTCCGTCAAAGCACACGCGTAGAACGCCATGTCTTCCACTACCGTCACCGCGCCCCAGGGTTCGCGCATCCATCAGTTCTACCAACTGACCAAGCCGCGCGTGGTGTCATTGATTGTGTTCACCGCGATCATCGGCATGTTTCTCGCCGTGCCCGGCATGGCGCCACTGCAACCGTTGCTGGCGGGCACCGCCGGTATCGCGCTGGTGGCAGGCGCGGCGGCGGCCATCAACTGTCTGATCGAACAAAGGATTGATGGCGTGATGGCGCGTACCCGCGCACGGCCCTTGCCGCGCGGCCAGCTTACCTCGATGCAAACACTGGTGTTCGCCAGCATCGTTGGCGGCAGCGGCTTGGCGCTGCTCTATGTGTGGGTGAATCCGCTGACCATGTGGCTGACGCTCGCCACGTTCGTGGGCTACGCGGTGATTTATACCGTGATACTCAAGCCGATGACGCCGCAGAATATTGTCATTGGCGGCGCGTCGGGTGCGATGCCGCCGGTGCTGGGCTGGGCCGCGATGACTGGCGAAGTGACTGCTGAAGCGCTGACGTTATTCCTGATTATTTTCGCATGGACGCCGCCGCATTTCTGGGCGCTTGCGCTGTATCGCCGCGAGGAATACGCCAAGGCAGGCGTGCCGATGCTGCCGGTAACCCACGGCGAAAAGTTCACGCGGCTGAATTTGCTGCTGTATACCATCATATTGGTGGCGTGCTCTGTGTTGCCCTTTACCACCAAATTGTCAGGCCTGGTCTATCTGGTGTCAGCACTCGCCCTGGGCGTCGGCTTCATGGTTTACGCCGTGCGGATTTACCGCGTGTACAGCGACCAACTCGCACGCCAGACGTTTCGCTACTCGATCATGTATCTAACGGCATTGTTCGCCGCGCTGCTGATTGATCACTACCTGCGTGTCACGCTGTAGCGATGAAGCGAATCCACCTCAGTGCGATATTGCTGCTTGCATTGCTGGGCGGTTGCGGTCCGCAACAACCCGCTGCGGTAAAGTTTCAGCTTACCGATGTTACCGGCGCTGATTTTGGCAAATCATTGGCGCTCACCGATCACACCGGCAAGCCGCGCACGCTGGCAGATTTTCAGGGTAAGGTGGTAGTGATTTTTTTCGGCTTTACCCAATGCCCGGACGTGTGTCCGACAACACTTGCTGAAATGGCTAAAGTCGTAAAAGAGCTGGGCGCAGATGGTGCCAAAGTGCAAGTGTTATTTGTTTCGGTTGATCCAGAGCGAGATACAAAAGAGCTTTTAAAACAATATGTTACCGTGATTAACCCCACGTTTCTAGGCTTGGTTGGCGATGCCGAGGCTACAGTGCGCGCGGCCAGGGAATTCAAGGTGTATGTGCAAAAGCAGCCGCCCAAAACGCCGGGTGGCAGCTACAGCGTGGATCATTCTGCCGGCACCTTCATTCTCGATCAGCAAGGCCGTTTGCGCTTGTTTGCGCAATACGGCGTCGGTGCTGCCGCACTGCTGGGCGATATCAAGACGTTGTTAAAGCAAGCGTCGTGAACGAAATCAGAAGCGGGGTCGTAGATGAATTTTTTGGACACCAAGGCTCGGCGCAGTAGGTCAAAGTTGAGCCGGGCCGTACTGAAACCTGCGTTTGTATTTGCATACTGTGTCGCCGCATTGTGCCTAGCCTCAATGTCGGCGTACGCGCAAAGCTGGCCTACCCGTACCGTGCGTATCATCTCACCCTTTGCGCCCGGCGGCGGCAACGATGCTGTAGCCCGCTTTCTCGCGGCAAAGTTTCCTGAACAATTGGGCGGCACTTTTGTGGTGGAAAATCGCGCGGGCAGTGGCGGATTGATCGGCGCTGATCTGGTGGCCAAGGCGACAGCCGACGGCCATACGCTGCTGATAACCTCGCCCGAGTTCGCCATTAACCCTGGCATGCGCTCGAAAATGCCCTACGACACGTTCAAGGATTTTGCCTACATCTCGCAATTGGCGAGCGGGCAATTTATGATCGCCAGTCATCCCTCCGTTCCGGTGAAAAGTGCCAAAGAGTTGCTGGCGCTGGCGAAAGCGCGTCCGGGACAATTATCATACGGCACATCCGGTGCGGGCGGCATTAATCATCTTGCGGGCGAATTATTGCAATCCATGTCCGGCATAAGCTGGGTACATATTCCCTTCAAGGGTGCAGGACCGGCAATGATCGCCGCCATGGGCGGCGAAGTTGAATTTGCCATTGCAAGCACCATCGGCATGGTCAACCACATCAAGGCGGGCAAGCTGCGTGGTGTCGCGGTCACCGGCAATCGCCGCTACGCTGAGTTACCCATTGTGCCCACGGTGGCCGAGTCTGGTGTGCCGGGCTATAGCGTCACTGGCTGGTACGGGTTTTATGCGCCCGCGAATACGCCGCTGGACATAGTGCGCCGTCTGCACGAGGAATCGCGCCGTGCGTTGAACAGCCCTGACATCAGAGACAAGCTGGTGAAGGCCGGTAACGAACCCGTGGGCTCGACGCCGGTGGAGTTTCTGGCATTCGTGCGCGCCGAAGTTGAGAAATGGGCTAAGGTAATTAAGCAGGCTAAATTGCGCATCGATTAGTCGAAGTAGACATGGCGGCCTGTATTAAAAGGCAATGAAAATAGCCGGGCATTGATGGCGTCAGGAGAGATGTGTCATGTTGTTTAGCCTATTGAAAAGTATTGTAAAGGGAGAGTTTTCCTTACCCACGGAAAAGCCATCTGAGACAGTAACGAACCCAGGTCATTTGAAAAACAGTGATCTGGCGCTGAGAAAAGTGCTCAATGTTGGCGGCAATAGCAAGGACATTCCGATACCGTCTCAGTATTCTGGCTGGCAGCATGACTTGCTGGATATTGATGCCAGCGGAAACCCGGATATCGTATGCGATGCCCGAGCGTTAACCCAATTGGTTGGGGCGCAGTACGATGCCGTCTATTGCTCGCACAATCTCGAACACTATTACAAGCACGACGTTGCAAAAGTCCTGTCGGGATTCCGCCATATCCTGAAAGAGGACGGGTTTGTGCATATCCGGGTGCCGGATATTGGAGAGGTGATGCGGCAAGTGGTTAGCAGGGAGATGGATATCGATGACGTGCTGTATGAATCGCAAGCAGGCCCTATCCTTGTCAATGACGTTCTCTATGGTCTTGGCGTTGAAATTGAGCGATCGGGAAATGATTTTTTCGCACACAAGACGGGATTCACCCAGAAATCACTGACGGCACGCCTGAAAGCCTCGGGGTTTTCTTCAGTGGCTTCGTGGTGCAGCCATTTTGAGATTGGCGCCATCGCATTCAAAAATGTTCCAACAGCATACGTTGTTGAACTGTTTAATATTCAAAATGCACTTGAGTAGGCATTTACCATGCTTTGACTTACCCCGATCTTTCCGCTTATTTTCCCCTTCGCTTGCCCACCGGCACCACGCCCCAATGTATCAGCAGCGCCAACACAGAGGCCGTCATCGCAATCGCGCACACCGCCAGCCACCCATACAATGCGAAAGCGGTGCTGGTGAGAAACGCGCCGACTGCGTTGCCACACCATACGTGCATGCCGAAAATGGTGTTGGCGCGCGCGCGTGAATCGGGTACTGCCGCATTGATCAGGGTTTGATTCGCCACCATTGCAGTGCGCAGGCCGCAGTCCAGCAAAATCGCGCCCGCCACCACAAACACAATGGAGGTGGCGGCGAATCCAAACGCCAGCCACGCGGCGATCATCACGCATACGCCGGTCGTGACCACTGGCACGGCCCCGGAACGATCCATCCAGCGTCCGGCGGGCCGGGCTACCAATATGCCCGCCGCACCGGGTATGCCCATCAGTCCGGAGACCGATGGCCCCGCGTTATGCAAGATCAACAGCATCGGGGCCACCACCGCCCACAGTCCGCCGTAACAAATGCCCAGCAGAAACTGTATCAACGCTGCACGCTGCACACTGCCGTGTTTGCGATAGATGATATAGATCGACCGCAATAAATCGCTATACGATAGCTGCGAGGTCGTGCTCGTATGCGGCAACCACGCAAGCAAAGCGCCCAACAGCACCAAATGCATACCGACTGAAAACACATAGCTCCAGCGCCAACCGAAGTGGGTGGCGATCAGGCCGCCCGCAATTCGCGCGAACAGAATGCCGATGAACATCGCCATCAGTTGCGTGCCGACGGCGCGTCCACGGTGTTTTTCCGGTGCGATTTCAACCACAATGGAAATGAATATCAGCCCCACCGACGAACAGATGCCCGTGATCAGGCTCGCTGCCGCCAGCACGACGATCGACGGCGCCGCTGCCATTACTACCTGCGCCGCGGCAAGCACGCTGATCATGGTGATGATCAGCCAGCGCTTACTGATACGGTCACCCAGTGGCACCAGAAATGCCACGCCCACCAGCATGCCGCCAAACGATAGCGTCGGTATCCAGCCCACAGCAGCAGGACTCGCCTGAAACTCAGCCGCTATGGTCGCCAGCATTGGTGTTTGATAATGAATGCCACCGGCAATCACAAATGCGGCACCGATCAACAGCGCAATCAGCGCGCGGTGGTCGGTTGTATCAGCCGTTGTGGCGTTGGGCAAAGCTGCGCCTTATCGCAATCGAAAAACAATAAAAATCATAATAAAAACAAATACTTATATTCACTCAGGCTTGATGCCCAAAGGCTTCAGAAGCTTATCCCACTTCGCCAGTTCAGTGCGCAGGTGTGCGGCGAAATGCTCCGCCGACACATCCACCGCTTCAACGCCGGAGGCCAGCAGTTTCTCTTTCATATCCGCCTGCCTCAGCGCTACGCGCACCGTATGGTTGATGCGCTCGATTACCGCGCCAGGCGTTTTGGCTGGCGCCACAACGCCATACCAGCCGCTCACTTCAAAACCCGGCAAGCCTGCTTCAGCCAGGGTTGGCTGACTCGGCAGCGCCACGCTGCGTCGCGCCGTGGTCACACCCAATCCCTTGATCCTGCCGCTTTGCAGGTGTGGGCGAGCTACCGCCACCGTTGAAAAAAATATGGCCACGCGCCCGCCCAACAAATCGAGCATTGCCGGGCCGCCGCCCTTATAAGGTACGTGCAGCATATTCACGCCCGCCAGCGCGCAAAACAGCTCCGCAGAAAGATGCGTGAGATTGCCGATGCTCGACGAGGCGTACGCGACCTGCCCCGGCTTGGCCTTAGCTGCGGCAATCAATTCAGGCACGGTCGACACGCCCGCCGAAGGGTGCGCCACCAGCACATACGCACCGTCTCCGATTTGCACTACCGGCAAAAAATCGCGGGCGGTATCGTAGGGCAGCTTGGCGTACAGCGCAGGCGTTGCCGCCTGCCCTGCTGCGATGATCAACAGTGTGTAACCATCCGGCGCTGACTTTGCCACAAGATCGGTGCCGATAATCGTGTTCGCCCCGCCACGGTTATCCACCACCAATTGCTGGCCGAGTTGCTCACTCACCTTTGGCGCGAGCAAACGCGCTACGGTGTCATTGGCACCGCCGGGCGGATACGGCACCACGAGTCGTACGGGGTGTGAAGGATAGCCTTGCGCGTGTAACACCGCTGACGCGGCAAGTGCTAAAAGCAAGCACACGCGGATCACAGCCGACCTGCGTGGCAAAAGCATAAGAAAGTTGATGCGCATGCGATTGACACCAGCAGTGGGCAGGAAAGCTCGATTATCGCACCCTCGCACGCGGGCTCGCGTTGTAGTTACGAAAACGGGCGTAACGATGCTAAAGTGCAGGTCACGCCAGCGGGAGAAACTGACTTGAACCAGAAAGCCTGTGTTTTGTGTGTGGTAGCGCAATTTGCAATGTTGCCGTTTGCAAACGTTGAAGCGCAAACGGGTGAGTATCCCTCACGCCCAATCCGCGCCATCTCCGGCTTTCCGCCCGGCAGCAGTGTAGACGTCGTTGGGCGTTTTATCTGCACCCGCCTCGCTGACCGGCTTGGGCAGCAGATTGTTATCGACAACCGCCCCGGTGCCAGCGGCACCATCGGTGCCGATATCGCAGCGCGCTCGGCGCCGGACGGCTATACGCTCTACATCATGACCAGTTCACAGATCATGAGTGTGCCCGTGTTCAAAAAGCTGCCGTACGACCCGGTGAAGTCTTTTACCGCGATCAGTCCCATTGGCTCCGGGCCCTTGATGCTGGTGGGTCATCCTTCGTTCGCGCCCAAATCGGTGAAGGAATTGATTGAGCTTGCAAAATCCAAGCCTGATGCTCTGACGTATTCGTCAGCGGGCAATGGCAGCATCAATCACTATGTTGGCGCCACGTTCGCCAGTGCAGTGGGCGCGAAAATGCTGCACGTACCACACAAGGGCGGCGCTCCCGCGTTTTATGCGGTGATGAGTGGCGAGGTGAATCTGATGTTTGCCACGCTGCCGCTATCGCTGACGCAAATTCGTGCGGGCAAGGTCAAGGCTTACGGCATTACCTCGCCCAAGCGTTCAGCGCTGGTGCCGAACATCCCGCCTATTGCGGATTCGGTACCGGGTTTTGAGGGTGTCACCTGGTGGGGCATGACCGCACCGGCCGGTCTGCCCGCACCTGTCCTCAAGCGACTGAATACGGAAATCGTCGCCATTCTGAATCAACCCGAATCCGCCCAGCGCCTCTCCGCTGAAGGGGCCGAACCCTGGCCGCTTTCCAGCGAAGCATTTACCAAAGTACTCCACTCGGAACTTGAAAAATGGACACGCGTCGCGCGCGAAATCGGCATACGCGCAGAGTAGCGCTTGCGCTTGGCTGCGTGCTGGTTTCATTGGCGCACGCGCAACCCTATCCCGCCAAGCCGCTGCGGCTGATTGTGCCGTTTCCGCCCGGCGGCGGTAACGATATTCTGGCGCGCGCGGTGGGCCAGCGTCTGGCGGCGTCGATAGGCCAGCAGGTTATCGTCGACAATCGCGGTGGCGCGGGCGGCATCGTCGGCGGACAAATTGCGGCGACATCTGATCCCAACGGCTACACGCTATTTCTCGGCAGTCTGGGTAGCCTTGCGCACAATCCGGCGCTGCGCGTCAATAACCCGTACGATCCGCCGCGTGATTTTGCGGCGGTGTCGCTGCTGGCAACCTCCGCCTTCATTCTGGTGGCGCATCCGTCCGCGCCCGCTACGGTAAAAGAGCTGCTGGCAGTCGCACGCGCGAAACCCGGTGCGCTGAATTACGCGTCAGCAGGTGCTGGTTCATCACAGCATCTGACGGGCGAATTGTTCAAATACACCGCTGGCGTGAATTTTACCCACGTGGCGTATAAAGGCAGCGCGCCTGCCATTACTGAGTTGATAGCGGGCCAGGTGCAAATCATGTTCAGCACCATGCCGCCGCCGCTACCCCATGTGAAATCCGGCAAGCTGCGCGCGTTGGGTGTCACCAGCCCGCAACGAACCAGAATCGTACCGGACATTCCAACCATCATCGAAGCGGGTGTGCCCGGCTTTCAGATTGAAAATTGGCAAGGCATCGTCGTGCCCGCAAAGACGCCAGCGCCCATTGTTGAAACACTGCACCGCGAAATTGCAAAGTTGCTCGCGCACCCTTCCATGGTGACGCTACTGGGTGCGCAGGGACTGGACGCGGCGGGTGGCTCGCCCGCGGCGTTCGATAAACTGATACGCACTGAAATCGATAAATGGCGCAAGCTCGCGCAGGCCGCCAACATCCGTATTGAATAATTCAATATAAACAATAACTTAGGATAAATCATGAAATTCAGCAATTTCCTGTTTACAGCGTCGATGGACCCCAGCAAGGACGATCAGGTGATCGACGAAGCACTGCGTGAAGGTCAACTCTGTGATCAGTTGGGCATGGACATGCTGTGGCTCGCAGAACATCACTTCGATGGCATCTGCGCGTATGTCGATCCAGTGACGTTTGCCGCTGCACTGGCGGCCAGCACGAAGCAGATCAATATCGGTTTCGCAGTCGCGCAAATGTCATTGCACCATCCGATACGCATGGCGGAACAGATGGCGCTGATCGACAACATCAGCAAGGGCCGGTTACTGGTTGGCCTTGGGCGCGGCACGGCCTACAATGTGTATGACTATCAAGGCTATGGCATCGATCCGAAAGAAGCGTACGAGCGCCTGATCGAAGCCGAAGAGATCATGATCAAGGCATGGACCACGGAAAACTATCAGCACAAAGGCAAATACTGGGACATCAAACTGCCGCAACTGCGCCCGCGCCCGTACACCAAGCCGCATCCGGCCATCGTGCGCGCCTGCTCCGGCGAAGAAGCCATGCTCGGCATGGCACGCGAAGGCCGCCCGTTCCTGATGAATATTCAGACCAACGAAGTCACCAAGCAGCGCATGGATTTATATCGAAAAACGATGCGTGATTCCGGCTACGACGAAGCCACGGTGAAGCGCAACGTCGACAACACCTGGGTGTGGCGCAATATCTTTGTCGGTGAAACCGACGCCGAAGCCAAACGCATCGCCATGCCCGCATGGGAAACACAGCAGGAATTTCGCGCGGCCATGCGCAAAAAAGTGTACGCCGAGCAGGGCTTGCTGTTAAAACAGGAAACCGCCACACCAGCGCGCGATCAGCAGCAGCATTCGATCCTGTGCGGCTCACCCGACACGGTGGCCGAAGCGATTGCAGACATCGACAAGATCGGCGTCGGTGGATTGATACTGGTGTTTAGACTGGGGCCTATGCCCTATGAGGTGGCCGAGCACAGCATCAAGCTGTTCATGAACAAAGTTGCGCCGCAGTTTCAGCGGAAGGCAGTCGTTTCGGCGTAACGCGCAGTGCTGAAGGAAGATGCAGCCTCAGCTGGAGGAGCGATTTTAGAAATTGGAACGCTCTACGATCTCGCGCCAAAACGTGACGTCGATGGCGGAAGCCGATAGTATCCGCACGACTAGGTTCTGCCCAAAATCACGCGCACGCTCACCGTAGTTGCGGTTTGCGCACTACTGCCACCGGCACTACAAGACACCTCCACTTCATGAACCGCAACCTCTGGCTAATGGCCGCCGCCCAAGGCCTTTTCCTCACCAACAACGTCTTGTTCGTTGCCGTCAACGGCTTGGTGGGCCTGTCACTTGCGCCGTATAGCTGGATGGCGACGTTGCCGATATTGGGTTACGTGGTGGGCGGCGCGATTTCCACGGGGCTGGTGGCGGCGTCGCAATCGCGCTGGGGGCGCAAGGTGTCTTTTCAGATCGGGCTTGCGGTGGCATTTTTCTCGGCGTTGCTGGCGACCTATGCGGTGCTTAACAAAAACTTTTGGCTGCTGGTTGTGGCCACTGTGGTGGCGGGCTACTACAACGCCAACGGGCAGTTGTACCGTTTTGCTGCCACTGAACTCGCCAAGCCTGAATACCGTGAGCGCGCAGTGTCGATGGTGCTGGCCGGTGGCATTGTCGGCGGGGTGATTGGTCCCAATCTGGCGAAGTGGACGCAGCACATGGGCGATGCGCCTTTCGCTGGGGCCTACGCTGCGCTGGCGGTGATCGCGCTGATTGCGATGGGCGTGATATCGATGGTGTCTTTTCCGCCCGTGCCGCCCAAGGTGCCTGGCGCTGATGGCGGACGCCCACTTTCGGCCATCATGCGTCAGCCGGTTTTTATTGTCAGCACGGCGGCGGCGGCGCTGGGTTATGGCGTGATGAATATTCTGATGGCAGCGTCGCCGATAGCCATGCAGGTGTGCGGCCACCCGTTCAGGGATGCGGCGCTGGTGCTGGAATGGCACGTCATCGGCATGTTCGCACCGGGGTTCTTCACCGGGCATTTGATCAAGCGCTTTGGCGTCATCCGCATTCTTTCTGCGGGGGTGTTGCTAAATCTGCTTGCCATTGCCATTGCGCTGTCTGGCATTGAGGTGATGAATTTTCTGATTTCGATGTTTATCGTGGGTGTGGGCTGGAATTTTCTGTTTACGGCGGGCACTGCGCTGTCGCTCAAAGCTTACAGGCCGGAGGAGAAAGACAAGGCGCAGGGCGCAATCAATTTTTGCGTGTTCTCGGTGATGATGGTTACGTCCTTTTCGTCCGGCGCGCTGGTCGCCACGCAGGGCTGGACACTGCTCAACTACATTTCGCTGATTCCCGTTGCATTAACTGGTATCGCTGTGCTTTGGTACGTATGGCAGGATCGACCGCTACAGGCGGGATAGCTGAAGCCTGATTTACTCAAGTGACAACAGTATTTCCCGTGCTTCGGCTTGATGTGCAGCGTCGCCGTCGCGTTCAACTTCGCGCAACATCTCCAGGGCGCCTTCCTTGTCGCCCATTTCCCGATAGGCGCGCGCCAGATCAATCTTTTGTTGTACCTCTTCCCACAGCAGATCATCAGCGATCGTGGGCACTGCCTTGGCCGGCGCAGGTTTGTGGACCGGCAGCGGTTTGATGCTGGACAAGTCAACCTTGAAATCGAGCCCGGGATCGTCTTTCGCTGTGGGCGGCGCAATCGTTTTATCAGCCACTTCATCAGCGAGTGGCGTAGTGGCTGATGGAAATTCAAAATCAATTGCCGAAAACGGTTGCGCCGAGGTTGCGGCAGGCTCCGCGCTGGCGCGCACAAGCACCATGGTCTTGTCCATGCCCGTGCTGGCGCTCACATCCTGCAAAAGCAGGTCAGCCGTGTTGATCAGCGCCAGCGGTTCTGGCGCAGGACTGGCAGGCTCGCTACTCAGGTCAAAATAAACGCGGGCAGAGGCAGGAACGGCAGCACCAGCGGGAACGGGCGCGCCTGCTGGTGCGCCTACAGTCGCCACGTCGTCAGCGGGCGAATAGAGCGGATACGCCGGATCGAGTGCGTAGCCCGTCGCCATGGCACGTTTCCAGTGCTCGCCCGTGCCGCCCGTCTGCTTGTGCAGGCGGCCAGCAAGTTGGTTAAAACCGTCCTTGTCACCGCTGCCAGCGAGGATTTCCAGCAGCAGCATCTGAATGTCCACACGTCCCGGTTGCTTGCTCAAGGCTTCTTTCAGCAGGCTTTTGGCCGATTCGTCCTGCCCGTGTTCAAGATATACTTTTGCTTCGTCAATCGGATCAACGATATCGGTAACGTTTGAAACTGTTGCCACAAGCGGGATTTCTCTATGGGGCGTTGCACCCGTGGCAGTAGCCGCAACACCCATCGTAGTGTCTTCCGGCGTTTCAGCATGCACCGCTGATGCCATAGATTCGCTCGCTTCCCATGGCGCTGGTCTGCGGCGGCGCATCGCCCACCAGCCGCCCATGGCCGCCAGCAGTGCCAACACAATGCCGCTGATCAGCACAATGTGCTTCATCGCTTTATCCAGGATGCTCGGCTGCACCGGCGGGCGCGGAACAATTTTTTTCTGCGGTACGGGCGCGGTGGCGGTAGCAGGCACACTGGCGACCGCCTTGGGGGGCTCAGGCGCTTCTGCCTTGCGTACTTCGACCGCATCAGGCTCGGATTTTTGGGTGGCTGGCGCAGCTTGTTCGGGTTTCGCGGGTTCAACGGGCTTGAGAGCGGGTGGGGGAATTGCCGGCGCGGGAACAACAGCCGACGGCGCATCCTTTACCACGGGTTGCCGCGGTGGCCGCGATGATCTCGGCGCGCGCGCGGGCGTGAGTTCTTTCTCGGGCACAGGCGCAGTTGCGGGGGCGGCAACGGCAGCTGCAGGGGTGACCGTTGCAGACTCTGTTACTGTCGGCAAGTCGAGCAGTGCGGCATATCCACGCTGCAGCTTGCTATCCTGAGCATTAAGTTCAACCAGCAAATCAAGGTAAGGCTCGGTCATGCGGCGTGCCGACGTGGCACGAATGTAGGGCGTCCCGTTGTCGCGCCGTTCCACCGTCAGGCGCAAGGCATTGAGCACTGGGTCAAACCGCAGGTTCGCCGCCTGATACGCTGTGGGCGTCGCAAGGTTGACCCGCAGCGACGAAAGGTCATCCTTTGATACATTGATCAGATCGATTTCAGCAGCGAACGGCTGCCCCAATCGCGAAAGCACGGTAAGCCTGCCTAAACCGACAGCATTGGCTACAGCCGCCTGGAACAGCAATCCCATCAACGCGACAGCCACCCAATTTTTGGGCATGAACTTACGGGACCCTTGTAGATTAAAACGAATCGTACTAATCACGCTCTTTTTGGGCAAGGTGAATTCCATTCAATTACGGCACACGCATTCGATCTGACAAACATGCTGCGCTTGTTGCCAAGCATACCCGGCAGTACAACTCAAACCACAGGTAACAATTTTATTCCGCTTTTACGCCAATATCGAATATAACTTTGCTCCAGCGCTTGATTTCAACGTCCAGGTAATCACGCAGCACTTCGGGTGTACCGCCCACCGGCACCATGCCTACGGCCAGAAATCGCGCCCGCACGTCGGGCTTGCGCAGACTGTTGTTGATATCGGCGTTGATCCTGTAGATGATGGCAGGCGGCGTGCGCGCCGGGGCGAAAATGGGATACCAACTGGTGCCGTCAAATCCTGCCACACCCTGTTCCGCCACCGAGGGCAGATCCGGGGCGAGTTCAACGCGCTTGGCGCTGGAGACCGCAATCAGGCGCGCCTTGCCCGCTTTGGCGTGCGGCAGCATGGTTGATATCGGGCTGAATATCGCCTGAATTTCACCTGACAGCACGCCCGTTGTCGAGGGCGCACCGCCTTTGTATGGCACATGTGTCAAGTCGGCCGTGTTCATCCGGGTGGAGGCTTTGAACAATTCCATCATCAAGTGCGCGAGAGAACCCACACCGACCGATCCATAAACCATTTTGCCCGGCTGCGCGCGTACCAGCGTGATGAATTCCTGCACAGACGCAGCTTTAACGCTCGGATGCAAGGCGAGCACATACGGCGACTGCACTGCCAGCGAGACGGGTGCGAGATCTTTTACCACGCTGTAACTCAGCGTGCGATACAACGCAGGCGCGGTGGCCACCGAACCGTTGTTGACCAGCAAGGTGTAGCCATCCGGCACGGCGCGCGCAACAATTTCCATGCCAATAGTGGTGCCCGCGCCTGGACGATTGTCAATGATCACCGGCTGGCCCCACGCTTCGCTCAGTTGTTGCGCGATGGCGCGGCCCACCACATCGACACCGCCACCCGCCGTGTACGGATTGACCATGCGTACCGGCTTGTCTGGCCACGCCGCAGCGTGATGACACAAAAGCATGCCGATTGCAGAAACGGCCATCTTGAATGAGAAAGCGGGCGCGGCATTCATCTATTTTTTCGCCAATTCAAGGTCTACTAGAAACGCCTTGATCTCTGCGTAATCTTCTTCCAAATATTTTTTCATGCGCGCGGCGCCCATGAATTCCGAAAGGCCGTTTAACGTCACCATTTCATTTTTCCATTCGGCGGTTCCCGCCAGCTTCTGGAAACTGCTTTCCCAAAATGCCACTTGCGTAGGCGTCATGCCGCGCGCACCGAACACACCGCGCCAGTTGGATACTACCGAATTGGCGCCCTGTTCGCGCCAGGTCGGGATGCCCGAAAAAAATCCGGGCAGGCGCTCTGCCGACGACACTGCGATCACTCGCACCGCGCCCGTTTTCATGTGCGGCACCCAACTGCCTACCGATACCGGTACTGCGTCAATGTGCCCGCCGAGCATCGCCGTTATCGCCAGCGCGCCCGACTGAAATACCACGTTGCGCGTTTTTCGCACGTCTACGCCGGCAGCCTTAAGCGCGCCCGCCGCACCCTGATGATTGGTATTGCCGATACTCGTGGCAATGCCAAAGCTCACTGCGGCAGGATCTTTTTTCAGGCGCTCGATCATGTCGCGGCCTGATTTGATCGGCGAATCCGCCTTCACCGCGATGCCGATGTATTCGCCGAACAAATTCGCAATCGGCGTAAGTTCTGTATACGGCGCAACGCTGCGTCCCATGGCGTGCGTGGTCAGCACCGATTTGCCGGTGTGAAAAATATAGTGGCCATTGCCGGCAAACTGATTGAGATACGTTTGCGCCACCGCACCGCCGCCGCCGGTGCGATTTTGCACCGTGATCGCGGAATCAACGAACTTGTGCGTCTGAAACACGCCGTGCATCAACCGCGCCATGCGATCCGGCCCGCAGCCCGGCGCGCAGTTGACAATGATTTCCACCGGCGATTCGGGTTTCCAGGTTTGAGCGGCGGCGCACGCAGGAAACAGGACAGCGCTGGTGAACGTACACGCCGTGATCAGCAGTTGTGTCTGAAGATTTTGCAACCCCATCGAACGCACCTCAAAAAATTAAATAAAACAAATACTTACACTGCATTCACTCAAACTACTTTTTCAGCAGCCCGACATGCGCGAGGAACCCGCGAAACTCCTCGCGCCGCGAATCAAGATATTTGCGAAACTGCGCGCCATCGAGAAAATTCTCCTCGAAGTTATTGTTCGCGGAATAGTCTTTCCACAGCTTTGTCGTCACCACGCGCCGCAGCATACCCTCCATGGTGGCGACTGCTTCTTTTGGCACTGCCGCTGGCATTGCTATGGCGCGACCGGTGCCGACGACGATCGGATAACCGAGTTCTTTCATGGTCGGCACGTTGGGTAGCACCGCCATGCGTCTTTCGCCGGTCACCGCCAGCACCCGCACTTTTCTGGATTCAAGATGCGCGGCAACTTCACTGTGGTTCTCCGTCGTCAGGTGGATGTGACCGCCCGCCACCGCAGTACCCGCTTCCGAGCCGCTCTTGAAGGACACATATTTGAATTTTGCGCCTGTTTCTTTTTCAAGCATGTATTGAAATAAGCGGCCTGATCCGGTGGCAGACGCAATTGCACTGACGATGGTATTCGGCTCACGCTTGGCAGCGTCGATCAAATCTTTTACGGTGTTGAACTTGCTGTCACCGGTCACCGCAACCAGTTGCGGATCCATCGCCAGAAACGCCACCGGTGTGAAATCGTCGATTGAAAAGCCAAGGTCGGTTCGCGTCAGTGCCGATAAAAAAGTGCCGGTCGCAACCGCCAGAATCACGTGGGCATCGCCGCGCTTGCCCTTGACGTAATTATAGGCAATGGCGCCGCCCCCGCCTGCACGGTTCGAAACCAGCGGCGCGTGCGACACCATTTTCTCACGCGTGAATATTTCCGCTATTAACCGCACAAACTGATCGGTGCCGCCGCCCGCTGCGGTGTGTGCCACCAGTTCAAGCGGCTGCGAAGGGAAGGTTTGTCCTGAGCTTGTCGAAGTGGGCTGCGCTGATGCCGACAGGGGCGCGCACGTACCTGCCACCGCGAACGCTGCGGATAGACCGCGCCATTTCACGCTGATCATAAAACCTCCTCATATTTATTTGTGCAAAGTGTAGCCCGTGACGGCAACCAGGAGAATCTCGGTTTTAAGCATTGTTTTTATTGCCCTTTTCAGGGGCGTCACAAAGGGGTAGTATTACCGCCACTTTACCTGCCCAGCCGCTCAGCCGCATTGTATTTTATTTAATAAAAACAAATAGTTACCGCAGGTCGCCGTGATTGTTTGTATACGCCCGGAGTAGTGATTGAAACCCACCGATATTTCGCACCCTGAGTACTTTCATAAAGTCGTCGATTGCCAGTACGCCTGTCCGGCGCACACCCCGGTTCCCGAATACATCCGCATGATCGCTGCTGGCAAGTATGACGATGCCTACATGGTCAACTGGAAATCGAATGTGTTTCCCGGAATTTTAGGGCGCACATGTGACCGCCCGTGTGAGCCTGCGTGCCGCCGTGGTCGTGTGGAAGAAGGCAACGTTGAATTGCGCAAACCCGTCGCACCAGGGGAGCACGGTATACCGCATGCGGAACCGGTGGCGATTTGCCGCCTGAAGCGTGTCGCCGCAGACAACAAAGGCAAAGACAGTGTTGCCGCACGCATGCCCAAAGCGCCCACCAAGAAAAACGGCAAGCGCATCGCCTGCATCGGTGCAGGCCCGGCATCACTGACGGTGGCCCGTGATCTCGCACCGCTGGGCTATCACGTCTCAGTTTTTGAGTCCGACCAAAAAGGCGGCGGCTTCATGCGCACGCAGGTACCGCGCTTTCGGCTGCCCGAAGAAGTGATCGACGAAGAAGTCGATTACATCCTCAACATCGGCAACATTGAACTGAAATCCGGCAAAACGATTGATAGCCTGAAATCGATACTGGCGGAGAATTTTGACGCCGTGTTCGTCGGCACTGGTGCGCCGCGTGGCCGCGATCTCGAAGCACCGGGACGCAAAGAAGCCGCAGCCAACATCCACATTGGCATCGACTGGTTATCCAGTGTGTCGTTTGGCCACATCACCAAAATCGGCAAAAAAGTGATCGTGCTTGGCGGCGGCAACACCGCGATGGATTGCTGCCGTTCCAGCAAACGCCTCGGCGGTGAAGAAGTCAAAGTCATTGTGCGTTCGGGCTACGAAGAAATGAAGGCGTCACCGTGGGAAAAAGAAGACGCGGTGGACGAAGGCATTCCCATCATGAACTTCATGGTGCCCAAGGCATTTATCCACAAAGACGGCAAGTTGACGGGCATGACCTTCGATAAAGTGAAGGCCGAGTACGACGCTAAAGGACGACGCAATCTGGTACCCACCGGCGAGCCGGAGCAATTGGTTGAATGCGACGACGTGCTGGTAGCGATCGGTCAGGAAAATGCCTTCCCGTGGATTGAGCGCGACATCGGTCTCGACTGGGACAAATGGGGTATGCCGGTAGTTGATCAGGTCACCATGCAATCCACCAACCCGAAAGTGTTTTTCGGTGGTGACGCGGCGTTTGGTCCCAAGAACATTATCTGGGCGGTGGCGCACGGCCACGACGCAGCGGTGTCGATTGACAAATTCTGCCAGGGCGAAAATCTGCATGAGCGCCCTGACCCGATGACCAATCTGATTTCGCAGAAAATGGGCATCCACGAGTGGAGCTACGACAACGATATCTCCGACCAACTGCGCAACAAGGTGCCATGGAAAGACAAGAAAATCACCTTGAAAGACATCAAGGTTGAAGTTGAATTGGGCTTTGATCCACTTTCCGGCTTTGCCGAAGCGCAACGTTGTTTGAACTGCGACGTGCAAACCGTGTTCTCGGAAAAGCTGTGTATCGAGTGCGACGCCTGTGTCGACATTTGCCCGATGGATTGCATCACCTTCACGCCCAATGCGGAAGAAGCCGAGTTGCGCACACAACTCAGCGCGCCCACGCCGCACGCCAAGACGCAAGACCTGTATATCTCGGAAACGCTCAAGATGACGGGCCGCATCATGGCCAAAGATGAAGACGTCTGCCTGCACTGCGGGCTGTGCGCCGAGCGCTGTCCGACGGGCGCGTGGGATATGCAGAAATATCTGATCGAAATGACACATGCGGGGCCGGGTTGCCATAAATCGAAAGCGCCGCAGAAACAAGCCGCGTAATATTTTGAATTAAAACAAATACTTACATGAAACAAATTACAGCCACCAACGACTTCGTCGTTAAATTCGCCAATGTCAACGGCTCCGGCTCGGCATCGGCGAACGAGCTTTTTGCGCGGTCAATTTTGCGTATGGGCGTACCGGTTTCACCGCGCAATATTTTTCCGTCGAATATTCAGGGCCTGCCCACGTGGTACGAAGTGCGCGTGAACGAAACCGGCTATCAAGGTCGACGTGGCGGTGTGGACATGATGGTGGCGATGAATCCGCAAACGTGGGACAAGGACATTAAGGAAATCGATGCCGGTGGCTATTTGTTTTACGACAGCTCCAAGCTGCTGCCGAAATCGAAGTTCCGCGACGATGTCAACGTTATCGGCATACCGCTGACGGAAATCTGCAATAAAACGTACTCTGATCCGCGCCAGCGACAGTTGTTCAAGAACATCATTTATGTCGGCGCGCTGTCGGCCCTGCTCGACATCGACCCTGCAGAAATCGAAAAGCTGTTCACCGAGCAATACAAGGGCAAGGAAGCGTTGTTGCAATCGAACTTCAAGGCGTTGAAACTGGGCCGCGATTACGCGCTGGAGCATCTGTCGTGCCCGCTGGGTATTCGCGTGAAGCGCGCCAACAACGTGGGCGACCGGATTTTCATTGACGGTAACAGTGCAGCGGCACTGGGCGCGGTCTACGGCGGCGCGACTGTGTGTGCGTGGTACCCGATCACGCCTTCGTCCTCGCTCGCCGAATCCTTCATCAGCTATTGCCAGAAACTGCGCAAGGAGCCGGAAACCGGCAAGGCACGCTACGCCATCATTCAGGGCGAAGATGAACTCGCCTCCGTGGGTATTGCGATCGGCGCGGGCTGGAACGGCTCCCGCTCGTTCACCACGACCTCCGGCCCTGGTATTTCGCTGATGAACGAATTCATTGGCCTCGCCTACTTTGCGGAAATTCCCGTGGTACTGATCGACGTGCAACGCGGCGGCCCCTCGACCGGCATGCCCACACGCACCCAGCAAAGCGATTTGCTGTCGTGCGCGTACGCCTCGCACGGCGATACCAAGCACGTGCTGCTGTTCCCCGAAGACCCCACCGAATGTTTCGAAATGAGCGCGCAGGCGCTGGACCTCGCTGAGCGGCTGCAAACGCCGATATTCGTGATGACCGATCTCGACATCGGCATGAACACGCGCCTGTGCCGCCCGATGGTGTGGGACGACACAAAAGCCTACGATCGCGGCAAGGTCATGACCTACGACGCACTCGAAGCGGGCGCGGATTTCGGTCGCTACAACGATGTTGACGGTGATGGCATCCCGTATCGCACCTACCCCGGCACGCATCCGCAACACGGCGCGTACTTCACACGCGGCACTACCAAAGACAAATACGCGCGCTACAGCGAGGCTGGCCCCGATTACATCGAAAACGTCACGCGCTTGCTGCGCAAATTCGAAACCGCAAAAAAGCTGGTGCCGCAGCCCGTGCTGCATAAGGCTAAAGAACCGGCACGCTTTGGCGCACTGTATTACGGCTCCACCAGCCCGGCGATGACCGAAGCACTCGACGCGCTGGCCGAACAAGGCATACACGTCGATGCCATGCGCGTGCGCGGCTTCCCGTTTGCCGCGGAGGTGAAGGAGTTCGTGATGTCGCATCCGGGCACGTTCATCATCGAACAAAACCGCGACGCACAACTGAAAACCATGCTGGTTACCGAAGAGCAGATCAACATCGACAGGTTGATTTCCGTGCTGCATTACGACGGCACACCGATTACGGCGCGCTTTATTTCCGATCACATCGCCAAACATATTGCTGCACATACGGTTGTGCCCATGAAGAAAGCTGCCTCATGACCTATATCGCAAAACCCAAACTACACCACCCCGCGCTGACCAAGAACAGCGTCGGCTACACGCGCCGCGACTATGAAGGCAAAATCTCCACGCTGTGCGCGGGTTGCGGACATGATTCCATCAGCGCCGCCATTGTGCAGGCGTGCTGGGAGCTCGACATCCAGCCGCATCGTGTGGCCAAGCTGTCAGGCATCGGCTGCTCGTCGAAGACGCCCGATTATTTTCTCGGCAACTCGCACGGCTTTAACAGCGTGCATGGCCGCATGCCGTCGGTGCTCACCGGTGCCAACCTCGCCAACCGCGAATTGATTTACATGGGTGTGTCCGGTGACGGCGACTCCGCCTCCATCGGCATCGGTCAGTTCGCACACGCCATGCGCCGTGGCATCAACATGGTGTATATCGTCGAGAACAACGGCGTGTATGGCCTGACCAAAGGCCAGTTTTCCGCCACGGCGGATAAAGGCTCCAAGTCCAAGCGCGGCATCGTTAACTCGGACGAACCGCTCGACATGATCGGCATGGCGCTGCTGCTCGGCGCAACTTATGTTGCACGCAGTTTCTCCGGCGACAAGAAGCAACTGGTACCGCTGATCAAAGGCGCGATGGAACACAAGGGCGCAGCCTTCATCGACGTGGTTTCACCCTGCGTAGCCTTTAACAACCACGCCGGTTCGACCAAGAGCTACGAATACGTACGTCAACATAACGAAGCGGTGAATCGCCTCGACTTCATTGAAGAGCGTGAGGAAATCACCGCCGATTATGCGCCAGGCGAAGTGATTAACCTTACGCAGCACGATGGCAGTGTGATGCGCCTGCGTAAATTGTCGGAAGATCATGATCCGACCAATCGCATTAAAACCATGAACTACGTGCAGGAGCATGCGGCAAAAGGCGAAGTCGTCACCGGTCTACTCTATATCGACCCCAGCGCGGTGGATATGCATGAGCATCTGAACACCGTGGCAACGCCGCTCAATCAACTGACGGCGAAGGAATTGTGCCCCGGTTCAAAGGCGCTGGATCGAATCAACGCCAGCTTGCGGTAAAGATATAACTAATTGTTTTTGTTGATAAAAATCCTGGCTCTGCCGGGATTTTTGTTTGGGAGCAGCGCTTTGCAACGCCGTGTCTTAGGTGTAGTCTCGACGGGTCTGATTACAAAAGGGGGAACACATGAACACAGAAAAAGCATCGCAAGCGCTCATTGCGACAGGTGAAACATCGGGTGAAACGTCCATTGCGCCGACGGACACAAAACGCAGGCGCTTTTTAACCCGCAGCGCGTCGGTTGCCGGCACGTTGGCGACAGGTGGGGTTACGGCAAACGCCGCTGCACAAGAAGTCCCCGCATGGATGAAATCACCGGGCGCACCGATGCGCGGCTATGGCACGCCGTCCAAATTTGAAGAGCCGGTGAAGCGTCCATTTGCTTCGGGCTACGCCACCGTTTCACCCGGCACCGGCAGTTCGCGCACGCCGCATCAATCGCTGGAAGGCACGATTACGCCAAGCGGCCTGCATTTCGAACGCCATCACAACGGCGTGCCGGATATTGATCCCGCCAAACACGAATTGCTGATACACGGTCTGGTGACGCGACCGCTGGTGTTTAACCTCGCCACGCTGTCGCGCTATCCGATGATAAGCCGCACGCACTTTGTCGAGTGCGCTGGCAACAGCGGCGCGAACTCCGGGCCAAAACCGGCACAAACAACGGTTGGCGGCATACATGGGCTCGCGTCAGTCAGCGAATGGACGGGCGTGCCATTGTCGTTGTTGTTAAATGAAGCAGGCATTGCCAGTGGTGCGCAGTGGGTGCTTGCCGAAGGCGCCGATTCTGCAGCGATGACACGCAGTGTACCACTCACCAAAATCATGGACGATGCCATGGTGGCGTTGTATCAAAACGGTGAACGCGTGCGGCCAGAGCAAGGCTACCCGATGCGTTTGCTGCTGCCGGGTTGGGAAGGCAATATGAACGTGAAGTGGCTGCGCCGCATCAAGGTTACTGATGCGCCGACGCACACCAAGGATGAAACCTCGAAGTACTCTGACCTGCAGCCGGATGGCAAGGCACGCCAGTTCACCTTTGAGCTGGGCGTCAAATCCATCATCACGTTTCCGTCGTTCGGTCATAAGCTCGATCGGCGCGGGCCGTATGAATTGACGGGCATTGCGTGGTCAGGTGCCGGGCGCATCAGCCGCGTGGAAGTCTCCGCCGATGGCGGTGCAAGCTGGAGCAATGCCAATCTTCAAGGCCCTATCTATTCGAAGAGTTTCACGCGATTTCGTTTGCCGTGGGAATGGACCGGCACAGCCGCTGTACTGCAAAGCCGTGCCATCGACGAAAAAGGCAATGTGCAGCCGACTCGTCAGGCATTCACGTCGCAGTACGTAGCGGGCATGAGCTATCACAATCACTACATTCAATCATGGGCCATCGCCGCCGACGGGAGCATCAGCAATGTTTATGCGTAATCAAAAAATTACCGGTGTACTGACATTGATTGCCGCAGCATTGGTCTCTGCCTGCGCCACCACAGCCGATAACAACAGTGCCAGCACGCCTACGCGCGGGCCCAATCTGGGTGCTGCGCCCACCGCCGCTATGCTCGCAGCAATGGACACCAGCATTCCACCCAGCGGCGCAGGTTTGCCTGCGGGCAGCGGCAACGTGGCACAGGGTGCGAAAGTGTACGCGGCCAAATGCGAAACCTGTCATGGACCGAAGGGCGTTGGCAAACCGGCAGATCCGCTGGTCGGTGGCATCGGTTCGCTGGCATCCGGCAACCCCATGCGCACGGTGGGCAGTTACTGGCCCTACGCCACGACCTTCTTCGACTACGTGCGCCGCGCCATGCCTACCAACGCACCGCAGACGCTCACGAACGACGAGGTCTATGCGGTCGCGGCCTACGTGTTGAATCTTAACGGCATCGTGCCAGAATCAGCGGTAATGAATGCGCAATCCCTGCCGCAGGTGAAGATGCCCAATCGCGACGGCTTTATCGACTATTCACGCAAGTGAGCCGCACAGATTTCATCCGGTTACGCGGGCAAATGTCATGTCACTGAAACTACGCAAACTTTCTTATGCGCTGGGTGCGGAAGTCTGTGACATCGACGTCGCCGCGCCCATGAGTGAAGTCGCGTTCGGTGAAATCTACAAGGCGTTTCTCGATCACGGCATTCTGCTGTTTCGCGATCAGGACATTACGCGCGAGCAGCACATTGAATTCAGTCGCCGCTTCGGCGAGCTGGATAAGCACGAATCGCTGCCGCAGGACCGTCATCCGGATCACCCGGAACTGTTGCTGGTTACGAATGAACCGAACGCTGATGGCACGCCGTCGAACTCGCGCTACACCGGCCGTCAGTGGCATTCGGATATGTCGTTTACGCCTATCCCGTCGCTCGGTTCGCTTTTGAAAAGCTGGACGGTGCCGGAAGTGGGCGGCGACACATTGTTCGCCAACATGACGATGGCGTACGATACGCTGTCGGGCGGCATGAAAAAACTCATCGCCGACTTGCATGGCATTCAGTTGGCCGGTACGCGCAAAATCAATTACGCGCCCACCGGCGTGGGACGCGCCGAAGAGCAGCGCAAATTAAATCCGCCGATCGCGCAGCCC
The DNA here is from genome assembly GCA_947486575.1 of Betaproteobacteria bacterium. Lineage (GTDB taxonomy): Bacteria > Pseudomonadota > Gammaproteobacteria > Burkholderiales > SG8-41 > UBA5216. The sequence continues at coordinate 55,947 of CANKUB010000005.1, forward strand.
GTAGTGCGTGTTCACCCGGAGACCGGCAAAAAGGCGCTGTACCTCGGTGAAAAGGTCAAACGCTTCGACGGCATGACCGAAGCAGAAAGCCTGCCGTTGATTCAGTATCTGAATGCGCATGCCACCAAACCCGAGTTTGTCTACCGCCAGCAATGGCGCAAAAACGACATCGTGGTGTGGGATAACCGCTGCACCATGCATCAAGCGCTGGGTGATTTCGATGAGACGCAACGACGGCACATGGAACGTACCACGGTGCTTGGCACGCCATCAGGCTACGCGGTGATGGGTGGATGATAAGCATCGTTGCAAGTCAGGCATAGTTGCAGTGGATAGTCGTTTGCACATGATACTGGCTTCCCGCAACGGCACCGAGGTGCAAAAACAGTCATGTTCCGCCCAAACAAAAACATAAATGCTCTGCGCTGCTGTAGTGCCAGTTTGCCGATTCGAATCCTGTTGCCGAGTCTAATCGCAATCTCTGCAACAGCTGCCGAATATCCCAACCGCCCGATGCGTATCGTGGTGCCGTTCACTGCGGGTGGTTCTACCGACGTACTGGCGCGCATGATCGGCAAAAATTTAACCGAGGCCTGGGGCCAACAGGTGGTCGTGGACAATCGTGCGGGGGCCAACGGTGTGATTGCCGCCGAACTTGTCGCGAAGTCGAATCCTGATGGCCATAGTCTGTTGATGATTGCCATTGGCCACGCGCTCAATCCCTCGCTGAATAAAAAGTTGCCGTACGATACCGAAAAGGATTTCCAGCCGATTAGTCTCACAGCCGTATTGCCACTGCTGCTGGCGGTGCATCCGTCAGTCAAGGCCAACAGCGTGCAGGATTTGATCGCGCTTGCAAAATCCAATGCCAAACCCTTGAACTACGCTTCGGGTGGCATCGGCTCATCACAGCATCTTGCGGGCGAACTCATCAATTCGATGGCTAAAATAAAAATGCTTCATGTACCGTACAAAGGTGGCGGCCCGGGCCTGGTGGATCTGCTTGCGGGGCAGGTGAGCGTGATGGCATCAACCATACTCTCGGTTGCGCCGCACGGACGCACCGGCAGGTTGCGCGTGTTAGGCATCACCACGACAAAACGCAGCGCTGCATGGCCGGAGGTGCCCACAGTGGCGGAAGCAGGCATCAAGGGCTATGAATCGATTGCGTGGTACGGGCTGGTGGGGCCTGCCGGTATGCCCGCGCCAGTGCTGGGTAAATTAAGCGCCGAGGTGATCCGAGGCACGAAATCAAAAGAGATGCAGGAGACGCTGATCAAGCAAGGTGCGGACCCGGTGGGCAACGGGCCCAAGGAATTCACCGCGTTTCTAAAATCTGAAACGTTGAAATACGCCAAAGTGATTTCTGAGGCGGGCATCAAATCTGATTAATATGTCAATGTAAACTATTGTTTTTATTGATTATTTAATCAGCTCGTGCGCCGGACGCCTTGACCACCTTCGCCCACTTCGGCAACTCACTGCGCAGGTGCGCCGCGAGCTGTTCTGGCGTGGTGCCGATGGATTCAACCCCTATCGCACTGAGCCGCTCCTGCGTGTCAGGTAGGCGCAGTACCTTCAGAAATTCCATGTTGAGTCTGGCAATGATGTCCTTGGCTACACCAGCAGGCGTGAGTATTGGATACCACGTCGAGGCCTCGTAGCCGGGCAGTGCCGCTTCCGCCACCGTTGGCGTATCCGGCAGTGCAGGTGAGCGTTTCGCGCCTGACACTGCCAGCGCGCGCATACGCCCGCTTTGTATATGGGGCAGCGTGCCGCCGATGGTTGGAAACCACAATGAAATCTGCCCGCTGATAAGATCAGCCGTGGTCTGACCGATGGCTTTGTACGGTACATGCATCATGTCGATGCCGGCCTGCGTGCGCAGCATTTCCATCAGCAGATGCCCAGACGTGCCGCTGCCGCTGGTGCCATAAACCACTTGCCCCGGCCTGGCTTTGGCCAGTGCAATCACTTCCTTTACTGACTTTGCGGCGAAGCCAGGATACGCCACCAGCACGTTATTCGAGGATGCGAGCAAGGTAACCGGCGCGAAATCCCGCAACGGGTCGTACGGCACTTTCGAATAAAGCGCCACATTGACCACCAGTGAGGGCGCGCAAATATAGATCGTGTATCCGTCGCGCGCTGCCTTCGCCACGATTTCAGCGCTTAAATTACCGCCCGCGCCCGGACGATTGTCCACCACCATTTGCTGACCGAAATTTGCCGACAAGCGCTGCGCGAACAACCGCGCCACCACATCGACCGTGCCACCTGCGCCAAACGCAGCCACAAAACGGATGGGCCGCGTTGGGTAATCTGCCGCGTGCGCCATACCCGTGACCATTGTCATCGCGCACAGCAACCTTGGCACAAGTTTATTTACGTACACCGGGCGTCTCCACTTTCAAGCCTTGCGAACGCCAGGCGAGAAAGAGTTCGAGGTCCAGCAAATCCTGCGAACCTGCTGGCGGCAATTCGGCACGCACGCCAAAAAAACATGCACGTAAACGGCGATGAAACGAACCCATGGTTTGCCATTCCAGCCGATAGGCGGGATACGGATTGCCGTGGCCCTGGCTGATGGTGTCATTCAGAAGTTTGCGGCCAAAATTACGATCGTGGCAATGCGTGCAGGCAAGATTTATCTGCCCCATGCGCGTATAGAAAATATCGCGACCGCGCTCGAAGTTGCGGCGATTTTGTGTATCAATGACGACGTTCACGGGTTGCCCGCGTGACTGAAGGCCGACGTAGGCCGTCAGGGCCAGCAATTCATCGGATTCATAGCGCAGCGGCGCGGCCTGCTGATTTTGCGTGCGGCATTGATTGATACGGCCCTCAAGGTTGGTGAGTTTCGCTGTGTCCGGATCGACTTTCGGATACCCGGCTGACACGCCTTTCATACTCACCCGCGCATCCTTGTGACAGGTGGCGCAGGACTTACCACTGTTTCCCGCAGGCTCGTTCCACAGTTTTTCGCCACGCGTAACCCACAGCATGGCAGGGCTGGAAAAATCATCCTGCTGTAGCGCACGCACTTCCGCGCCTGAAAAATCAATGCCGGATTTGAGAGGGGTGGGGCGAAATGGTTGAACAGGCTGAGCGGATTGGGCGCTGATGGCGCTGTGGGTTACCGCCAACAGCAGCAGCAAGACAACGCCCCGACGAATCACGCCGTAACCGCAATCGGCGAACTCGCAGCGCCCTTCTCACCGCGATCATCCACCCATGAAAATTCGACGTTGCCGCTCTCTTGCGCAACGATGTAGAACTGCCAATACGGATTGGCGGCAATGCCCGAACCCATTTCCGCGCGAAATACTTCGGCGCCGTTGTAGCGGCACAGCAGATTGTTGACGGTGTTTTTCGGAATCACTTTGCCGTTGTTATCCATGCGAAAGCCGGTTTCCATTGGATGCTGAATCGCGATGCGAATTTCCACCAGCTCGCCGCGTTTGGCATTGGGCGGAACCAGAATTCTGGCGATGCTCATAGGGTTACTTGCGTGCTCACTTAGGTAATATCCGATGCATCCAGACACGCAGTTTCGGTCACGATCACATCCGCCGATGCAGCCCAGAATGTGCCATCTGACATTTGCGCCACGGCCACCACATGTTGCGCGCCGGAGAGCCGGATACGCGTGGTCAACGCCGCGCGCCCCGTACCGGGCGACATACTGATTTTCGCAATAATCGGACGCGGATTTTTTTCTGACAGCAAATACAATGTCCGCACGTAATCCGTAGCCGTCATCGGGCTATCCACCGATACCGTGAGCGGTACCAGGTGACCATTTTCTGCCAAGTGGGGAATCTCCAGCTTGACGCGGCTTTCACGTACCGCCGCACCCTGAGTAATTTCTTTTAAAACCGGCACCAGTTCCATCAACGGTGGCCTCGCCGTGGCGGGCAATTGTGCCAACGCCAGCGGCACCTGTGCTGCCAGTGGCAATAGCGCACCGCCTGCCATGCTTTTCAGCATGCGCCGTCGTCCGCCAGATTTATTGAGTGGGTTCATTGCAGGGTCAGCAAATAGGCTATCACATCTTCGATCTGCTCCGCGCTGAGTATGGGTTTGCCGCGCAGATTTTCCGCCACACGGTGCAAGCCTTCAACGCGGTAATAGGCGGGCATGATCGATTCCTGGTTAAAAAACAAAGGGTCAACAATGCGCGCGCGCATCTGCGCTGCCGTGAGTCGCTTGCCTACACCCGATAGTGGTGGCGCCAGATTGCCGTAAAAACGTTCGCCGGTTTCCGCCGCAGCATGGCAAAGAATACAGTTGGCCTCGCGACTTACCAGCACCTTGCGGCCACGTTCGGCGTCGGCCGCGGCGGTTGCCGCGTTGGAGAGCGGCTCGCGAATTTCACCACCGCTCAGGGTATAACGCACGCCGCTACCCGGCGCAGCACAGCCTGCTGCGAGTGCTATCACCCAGACTGCCGCACCGCGCATAGTGCGCATGGGGTCAGGAGCCGTCATGTTTAACGCGCTGGAATACGCCACAGATAAATGAAGGACGAGCCCACCTGCTCGGTATCTTCCGGGTACCAGTCGTCCATATCGAACGCGTGCGACACAATGCGTGAGCCTGGCTTGAGTTCTTTCTGCAGCTTTGGCCGCAGCTTGAGATTCAGACCCGTCAGCAAATACAGTGTCACCACGGTAGCTTCGCTGATATCGGCTTCAAACAAATCGCCTTCGATAAATCGCACACGGTCGTTAGCCCCGGTGCGCTCGGCCAGTTCACGCGCTTCTTTGATGCGCTCGGGATCAATGTCTATGCCCACACCGCGCGCACCGAATTGTCGTGCTGCTGTCACCACAAATCGCCCGTCGCCGCAGCCGAGGTCATACACAATATCGTTGCGGGTTACTTTGGCGAGCTTCAACATTTGCGTAACGACCTGAAAATCGGACGGCACAAAAATCACATCGGGCGTGGCCGACGCACGTTGAGCCAAAACATCAAACCCAGAACCCGCAAGACCTGCTCCAGCAAGCGCGCCCAAGAAATATCTGCGCTGCATCATGTGCTCCGTTAGAATATTGTACCTATTATGCCGTAGTCCCAGAAAAATAAAAACCAATAAAAACAAATACTTACGTACCGGCGGGAAAGCTGCCCGCATAGTCAACGTCAAGGTGGAAAGATGCAAAGCGAAATCAAACTGTGGTCAATACTCGGCAATTCGCAAAAGCTCGATGGCGGTGCGATGTTCGGCAATGCGCCGCGCGCGGTGTGGGCGCGCTGGATCAAACCCGATGCGGAAAATCGCGTGCCGCTGGCATGCCGCGCGCTGCTCGCCACCGGTATCAACAACAAGACGATACTGTTTGAAACCGGCATCGGCGTATTTTTTGAACCCAAGTTCAAGGAACGCTACGGCGTGGTTGAAGATGAGCACGTGCTGCTTAATTCGCTCGCCAAAGCGGGCTTCACGCACGAGGATATCGACGCGGTGGTGCTGTCACATCTGCACTTTGATCACGCGGGCGGATTGCTGACGCCGTGGCAGGCGGATACCGCGCCTGAATTATTGTTTCCAAAAGCAAAATTTATTGTCGGGCGTGAGTGCTGGGAGCGCGCTCTAAAGCCGCACCCGCGCGACCGGGCATCGTTCATTCCTGAATTGCCAGCGCTGCTCGAAGCGACAGGCAGGCTGGAAATTATCGATGGCGATCACTCGCTCACACTGGGTCCACAGGTGCGTTTTGAATACAGCCACGGCCATACACCGGGGCTGCTGGTGGCAACCATCGGTGGTGAAAATAACCAGGGCGGCGTAACGTTTTGCAGTGACATGATTCCCGGTCGCCCGTGGGTGCATGTGCCGATCACCATGGGCTACGACCGTTACCCTGAAATGTTGATCGATGAAAAAATGCGTTTTCTTGACGACAAACTTGCGCGCGGCACACGGCTGTTTTTCACGCACGACCCGGTCTGCGCGATGGCATCGGTGACGCGTGATGGCGGCCGCTACGGTACAGCGAATGAGATGACGGAACTGAGCGGGCTGGTTTGCTAACTTTTCTCATAAAAACTCTCCAGAGGTATCACCCATGAAAATCGTAGACGTCAAAACCTATTCGGCGGTTTATCCGGTTAAGCAGCCTTTCTCGAACGCCATGCGTACCACGCGCGAGCGCGCATTCGGCATTGTTGAAATCACCACCGACAGTGGTATTACCGGCTGGGGCGAAGGCGCCACGCTGCCTGCGCGCCGCGCGATCGATACGCACGTTATTGGCCGCAGCCCGTTCGATAACGAGGTAATCTGGGAAGCGCTGCACTATCAGGGGACGGATACAGCGGCCATCAGCGCCATCGACATCGCGCTGTGGGACATCATGGGCAAGGCGCTCAATCAGCCCATCTGTAACTTGCTGGGCGGCGCGTTTCGCACCCGCGTTCAGGCGTACGCGACCGGCCTTTTCCGTCGCAATGTCCCCGATCACACTGCGGCTCTGGTCGCCGAAGCCCGTGGCTACGCTGATCAGGGCTTCAAGGCGATGAAAATGAAAGTCGGCTTCGGCCCTGATTACGACATCAAGAATGTGGCCGCCGTGCGTCGCGCCATCGGTGAAGACATACTGTTCGCTGTCGATGCCAATTGTGGCTATGACCGGGGCTCCGCCATCGCGGTCGGCCAGCGGCTGGCGGAAAACAACCTGCTGTGGTTTGAAGAGCCGATCAGCGCCGACGATGTTGAAGGCTACATTGAAATTCGCCGCGCCTTGAAGATGCGCATTTCCGGTGCCGAGCAGTTGCGTGGCCGTTGGGCTTTTCGCCGCATGATTCAGGAAGGCGCGCTGGATATTATTCAGCCCGACATCTGCGTGTGCGGCGGTTTTACCGAGTACCGCAAAATCGCCGCCATGGCAAGCGCCAATCACGTGAGAGTGATTCCGCACATGTTCGGCACAGCGATTCGCCTTGCCGCAACACTGCACTTGCTGGCGGCAGCGCCTGATTCACCGCGCGCGCATGAGCCATTCCCCGCGTTGCTGGAGTACGACATGAGCGAAAACGCCCTGCGCACACAGCTCGCCAAAGAATCCATCACCCACACCGACGGCGTGGTGGCTGTGCCGCAAGGTCCGGGGCTTGGCATTGAAATCAACCGTGATGTGTTGAAGCAATACAGTTAGCGCCGTAGTCTGCGCACGACATTCGAGGAGCAAACTTCATGTTTCGCTATCTTCACTATCTCGGCAAACTCAGGATGCGTGTAGCTGGCGCGTTACTCTTGCTGCCCATGCAAAATGCCAGCGCGGCCGAAGCGGCTTATCCGCTGCGCCCCATTCGTCTGATCGTGCCGTTTGTCGCGGGCGGCGGTACCGATCTGCTGGCGCGGCTGGTTTCCGCTCGTCTCAGCGACCGCTTGGGGCAGCAGGTTGTGGTGGATAACCGCGGCGGCGCAGGCAGCGTGCTCGGCACGCAGATACTTGCAAAGGCTCTGCCTGACGGCTACACACTCGGCTTGATGGATACGGCATTTGCCATCAATCCCTCGTTGGTGGATAAGCTGCCCTATGATGCTGAGCGCGATTTCGCTTTTGTCGCCATCATTGCCACCTCGCCTTCGCTACTGGTGACGCATCCCGGTTTGAAAGTGCGCACGTTGCAAGAGCTGATTGCCGCAGCGAAAAAAAGTCCCGGCAAGATCACCTCCGCCTCTGCGGGTGTGGGTTCGTCCAGCCATCTCACCACGGAGATGCTGAAGGTGGCTGCCAAAATTGATATTCTGCACGTGCCTTACAAAGGCGCGGGTGCCGCTATACTTGATGTCATTGGTGGCCATGCCGATCTTTGCATCGTGGTGCCGGGCGCGGTAATGCCGCAGATACAGGCTGGCGCGCTGATTCCGCTGGCGATTACCGGCAAGGCTCCGCACGCCACGCTGCCCGCAGTTCCTACGTTCGCTAGTGCCGGGCTACCCAGTGTTAATCCAGAGGCGTTTCGTTTTATCGTCGCGCCAGCTGGTATATCACCGGCAATTCAAAAGAAACTGGGCGACACCCTCGGCACATTCATGGGCGCGCAGGACTTCAAAACCCGCCTGGTCGAAAACGGCTTTGATCCAGAGTTTCTAACCGGCCAGGAGGCGCGCGCCTTTGTCGCGCGGGAGCTTCGCAAATGGCGGCAGGCGGTTAAAGATTCGGGCGCGAAGGCGAACTGAGGCAAACAGAAGTCAGTATCACGGCACCCGCACGCCCTGTGCCCGTGCGTAAATCATCGATGTCCGCTGTCGCAAATAGCCGGTATTCGCTCCCGGCCCGTAGCGGCGCGGGCTGGGGACCATCGCTGCCAGCCGCGCGGATTGTTCCGTAGACAAACCCGCTGCTGTGCCGCCATAGTGATAACGTGCCGCCGCTTCTGCGCCGAACACGCCATCGCCCCACTCGATCACGTTGAGATAAATTTCGAGGATGCGCTGCTTGGACATCAAGGCTTCAAGCATGACCGCGACAACGGCCTCTTGCCCTTTGCGCCACCACGTGCGCTTGCCGGAGAAAAACAGATTCTTTGCTAATTGTTGTGTAATGGTGGAGCCGCCTGCCACCACGCCGCCTTCGCGCTTGTTACGCGCCCAGGCTTGTTTGATGCCGTCCCAATCAAAGCCGTGATGTTCGAGAAATTTTGCGTCTTCGGCAGCGATGATTGAGCGCTTTAAATGGGGTGAGATTTTTTGGTAGGGCGTCCACTGGTGGCGCAGTTTGGCGTTGGGGTTGACTTCACGCAAAACTTCCAGCCGCGCACGCATGAACGCAGTGGACGAGGGATTGAATTTCGCCCAATACGCCACCTGCGCAAAAAACCAGAATTGAATCGCAATCAGCGCAAACGCCACCAGCAGTGACGCACGAAAACTCCAGCGAAACAGCGCTTTGATTACACGCATCAATTAAAGCGACTCAACTTCCGCGTTGTGCTTCGCGCAGCGCCGCGATCACCGGCGCAGTTTCCGGCCGCATGCCACGCCAGATAAAAAATGATTCCGCTGCCTGTTCGACCAGCATGCCGAGGCCATCCACCCCCTGTGCGCCGTGCCTGCGCGCAAACTGCATGAACGGTGTGACTTTGCCGTAAACCATGTCGTAGGCCAGTGCGCCGGGTATGAATACATTTTCCGGCAGTGCGGGCATGTCACCGCTCAAGCCTGCCGAGGTGGCGTTGATTACTACATCAAATCTTTTGGGCGGAAGCGCAGCACAGGTGCTGGCGCAAAGCTTGCAACCCGCCGCGTGTTTTGAAAAACGTTGCACCAGTGATTCTGCTTTGCTCAGCGTGCGATTGGCGATTACCAGTGCGCACGGCGCTTCAGCGAGCAGCGGTCCCACCACGCCAAACGATGCGCCGCCCGCGCCCAGCAGCAACAGGTTTTTTCCGCGCAACGCACAACGCAGATTCACCGTGATGTCGCGTATCAGGCCCGCGCCATCGGTGTTGTCGCCCAGCACGCCTTCATGATTGAATACGAGCGTGTTGACTGCGCCAGCTTGTTCAGCGCGCGCGCTTTTTTTTGTGGCGAATTCAAATGCCTCATGCTTGAACGGTACAGTGATGTTGAGGCCCTTGCCGCCCTCTGCCTGAAACGCCCGCACGGTTTCTACGAATGCATCGGGTTCACAAAAAATTCTTTTATAAACAATGGCTTGTGATGTATGTCGTGCGAACGCCGCGTGGATTTCAGGCGATTTGCTATGGGCTACTGGGTTGCCGATAACGGCATAGGCGTCAGTCATACGTTTAATTGTAGTGCGTCCGGGGCGTGCCGGATTATTCCGTTTCGATGCGATCCGAGCTGGTAAAGCGCCAGGTGCGGCTGATATCCAGCACGTCGGTATCCTTGGCGACGTCCGCCGGAAACGCCGCATACGGTGCACCCATGCGCACGATGCGTATTGCGGCCTCATCCAGAATTTTATTGCCGGACGATCTGCGCAATTCGATGTTTTCAATATTACCGTTGGAGCGTATCGATACCGTCAGCAGCAAGCTGCCATAGATCTTGCCATCGCGTGCGGCCTGCGGGTAGTTGGATTCGCCCAGGCGCTCCACCTTCACACGCCAGTCTTCGACGTAGCGGGCAAAGCGATACTCGGTTGCCGACGCGCCGATTGAATGCCGACGCGGACGTTTTTGATACGAATCCCACAGCTTGGAAACCTCGGCTTCCAGCCGTTGTATGTTCAGGCTGCGCTGCACGTCTGCCTGCGTAAGCGACGGCGGCGTGTCGGGCAGCGGCTGCACTTGCTGCGCCGGTTGTGTGGGCCCGGAGGGTACAGCCGTTCTGGATTTATATTGCGTCATGACCTGGCGCACTTCCTGCTCCAGTTGCGCCACACGCTTTTGCGCAACCGCGACGTCGCTCGATTGCGGATCGTTGCGCAGTATCGGTAGCGGGCTTTTGGCGCGGCGGTCGGCATCGGTATTGCCACCGCCATCGAGATTGTACTGCGCCAGCGCCTGCGCTTTGGTGGGTCTGGTTTTACTTTTCGCGTTGACTAGCACCACTTCGAGCGGCTTGTCGTTAGCCGCCATGTTTTTGTCGGGCAGGGTAAACGTAACCAGCGAAATTACGACGATGTGCAGCAGCACGGATGCCGCCAGCGCGACCTGAAACGGACGCTTGAACGCACCACGTGCCAAGCGTTGATCCAGCGCTGCGACGACCAGTTCGAGCTGTGCCACGCGCGCGTCAAGATTGGACAGTGCAGTTTTACGTGCGACCTGATGCCCGCTTTTGGCGCGGCGCGCCTTGGGCGGCAGTTGCAGAATTTTAGCGGTGGGTTTGGCACTCATAGCCAGAGTATTGTAGCCAAACCCTTGCGATAGGCAATAAAAAATAGCTTTATTAACTGATAGTTATGCGAATAAGTTCAAGTAATGCAACACAATTGAAGGTTTGTTAGTGGGCGCTACCAACTTATGCGGCTAACGTACGCGAATTGACGCGGCGTTACGCTGGAACCTGTCGCACGAACTCGCAGTGCAGGGTTAAATCCAGAAAATCAATCGACGAAATCGCAAGCTCTACGGTGCTATCCGGCGGCAATTCGGGCAAAGACGCAATGCGTGCTGTAATGGGTAATTCGTCAAAGCGCACCAGATTTTCGCGCAGCACCGTTGCCATAACGCTGGCGCGCGATTCCTGCACAAGCCAGCGCAGGCACCAGTAGCGTTCCATGTTCCGCTGAAATTCGGCGTAAGCATCGTGGGCCAGTTCAAAATCACGCATCGCCGACAGCAACGCTTCGTCGCGCGCTTGATACGGCGCAGCTTCGTTGCGCACAGCAGCGATCAATTGACGCTGATTGATGAGATCCACGTAGCGTCGCAGTGGCGAACTGGCCCACGTATATTGCGCCACACCCAGGCCCTCATGTGCGGCGGGCGCGGTGCTCATGCGCACCTTGCCGGCGCTCTGCACCCGGTAAATGGCTGCAATTTTCTTGTCAGCGAGTTCGCGGCCCCACGTACTGTTGACGTAAATCATCAGCTCCGACACCAGCGTGTCAATGGCTGAGCCACGCTGGCGCAAGGTGATATGCACACGGTCATTCGTGATCTGAAAGGCGTACTCCGCGCGCTGTTGCTGTGGCGGGCTGTCGCCGCGCCGCGCTTTCAGGCAGTGTTGCGCAAAATCCCACAGCGTCTTCAATTCAGCGCCCTGCGGGTGATTGATCACGCCGCGCGCAAGCGCTGTATCGTTGAACACCGGCTCCAGCGTGTTGTGCCGCAGATTTGCCGCAACACGTATGCGCTCAAGCCGCGTTTCCGTGCCCGCAATTTCGCCCGTCGAATTCACATCAATATACAGCGACAGCGCAGGGCATTCGCGACCTTCAGCCAGCGTATACGCCGTAATCAGCGCATCGGGCAACATGGTAATTTTGCCTGCCGGATGATAAACCGTTGACAGTCGTTCGCGCGCCATGGTTTCGGAGGGTGTGCCCGGTGTTATGCCCAGTGCGGGCGCGGCAATGTGTATGCCGATACGCACGCCACCGGTAGTGCGAGGCGCTACCGAGAACGCATCATCGATTTCGGTCGTCGCCGCATCATCGATGCTATAGGCTGAAACGTTGGCCAGTGGCAATTCATGCGCGCTCGAAAGCGCCGGGAATTCTGCATTCACTGTCGGACTTGGCACCGGCGCGGCGTGTGCTACACCGCGCGAAAAATGCTCAAAGAAAAACCGGTTCAGATGAAAATCATGCGACGAGGGTAAAGCGCCACTGCGTTGCAGTACGTGCGCAGGCGATAAGTGCAACGCTGTGCCGACCTCTTCCAGCGCTTTGTATTCAATGGTGTTTTTATCTGGCGCATAAAGCAGATTGGCGAGCAGCGGGGTAAATTCAGGTGGTGTTTGTGCGGCCATCAACGCATCAAAGTACTGCTGCTTTTGCAGTGCCTGCTGTCTCTTGCGTTCCACCCCGGCAAGTGCTGCCTTGAGCGACGCCTCTGGCGCGGCTTTGTAGCGACCGCGGCCTTTTTTGTAAAAATACATGGGCGCGCCATGCAGTCGCATCAATGCGGCGGCGGATTCCAATGCGCTGGGTTCATGCCCGAAATACTCCCGCGCGAGCGCCGCGTACTCGAACTCCGCTTCACCGCAGCACTGCCACAGAAAATCAATGTCGATATCATCTGCGGAGCGCTGAGCTTCGGCCACGAAATCACCAAGTGCAGGCCGCTCAAAGCGCAACAGCACGGCGGATGATTTGATCTTTGAGCGTTTACCGTGAGGCGCTTCGACTTGCAGCGACGTGTCGTTGTCGGCAAGGATGCTGCCTACCTTGAAACCGCCGTCTTCTTCGTAAAATACGTTCATTGCTTCCGAACTTTTATCAGCACTGGGCGAAAAAAACGCGGCCCGCAATTCAGACTGCGGGCCGCGCGGCGATTATACCCTGTGGCGAACGCCAGGAATTTCCGTTACTTGGCTTCTAGATCAATAATTTCGTGCACGTCGGAATCAATATGTGTGCCCGGCGCGCCGCCGGACGCGGCATCGCCACTTACCAGATGAAACTTGCCATTGATAATGTCGCCCGCCAATCCGTGACGCGGAAACTCCATGTCGGGCAACTGCTCCCAGCGGTTATTTGCCGGGTTGTAGGCCTCCACTGCGCGAAAGGTTCTTTGCCACGGGCCGGACGCGCGCTCTTCACCGCCCGCGACGTAAATTTTGCCTTTATGCGTACCCCATGCCACAGCGCTGCGCGGATTAGGCATCGACGCCTTTAACGAACCCCATTGATCGGTCGCGGGATCGTACTCTTCCACCAGCCCGACGTTGGTCGCGCGCGTGATGAATGCCGCGCCCACGCGCCCGCCCAAATAATAAATTTTATTGTTTACCGTGCCGATGGCGCCGTGATTGCGCGCGGTGGGCATCGACTGACGCGCCTGCCAGGCGTTGGTGGCGGGGTCATACATCTCGTTGGTCGATAGCGCGCGATGCGGGCGGGCAGGGTGCAGCACGGTCTCTTTTGAACCGGGGTGAGGGCCTGCGCCGCCGATGACATAAATTTTGCCGTCGTGTACGGTGGCGGCGGGTGCGCCACGTCGCGCAGGCAACGGTGCTAATGGCTTCCACGTGTCCGCCGCCGGATCGTATTCGAACACGTTGTCCATCGGCTGCCACCCTGCCGGGCCTGCATCGGGATATTTGAAACCGCCGATGACATAAATTTTGCCGTTCACTTCCGCCAGCGCAATGTGATGCGACGCGATGGGCATGTTCTTCTTTTTGGTCCAGGTGTCTTTCGCCGGATCATATTCATAGACCAGACCCTTCGGCTTCCAGCCCGGCGCAAGTCCGCCGAACACATAAAATTTTCCGCTCGCGCCGATACCATAAAGCTCTTCAGATGCTTCAGGAAAGGGCGCGGCGCGTGATAATTTTTGCGCGGCAGCCAAGCCCGAAGCAAGCAGCATACACGCTGCAATCGCCATGGAAATATATTGTAAGCTTTTATTTTTAAACAACATTTTTTCTCCCCTAAGTTGCTTGTGGCACAATGGCACGTGACAATGCTACGCCATTGCCGGGATTAAGAACAAATCTGTGACTAAAAAGTTTTAGCAGTAGAAATTCCGCAGAACGCCAGCACGGCATCCAGATAATTCTCAAAATCGCCAAAGCCGTGATCGCCGCCGGGTATCACCCATTGGCGTGCGCCGTGATATTTTTCGACGGCATCACGATAGTCGAGCACTTCGTCACCGGTGCGAGTGATCAACATATAACGCGCGGGTGTGATCGCCGTTGTTTCCAGTGCTTGCAGTTCGGTGATGTGTTGCGCGGAGAGTTCGTACTGCGCGCCCGTGTAAATATTCTGTTGTGGGCCAAGATATCCACGCAACAAGTCATACGGCTTCACCGCCGGATTCACCAATGCTGCGCGCAACGCGAAATGCGCATGGTTTTCTACCAGCCACGTCGCGTAAAAGCCGCCCAGCGAACTGCCGATCAGCGCTGCACCAGGATGCTGCTCAATCAAATCGCGCAGCAACGCCATCGCTTCGGCTGGGCGATGCGGCAAAGCTGGCACCAGATACTCAGCTTCACGCCCCAGTGCGCGCATGCGCTCGCCGACGAGCCGCGCCTTGTACGAATTGGGTGCGCTGTTAAAACCGTGGATGTATATCAGCATGTACGATGCGCTTCGTCACTTGCCGTCGGGCGCGTTACTTCAAAGCGGACAAATAATCGGCAAGCGTTGCGATGTCAGCCTCAGATAACGCCTGCACCGCAGAGGTCATCTGCCCATCCATATCAAAGCGGGTGGACGCCTTAAAGCCGAGCAACTGCGTTTTGAGATAATCCATCTGTTGCCCGGCGAGCCGCGGAATGTGTTGTTGCCCCATCAGCGCCGGGCCGTGACACTGTGTGCAGTTGAATTGCTGAGCCAATCGCGCGCCCACTTCAGCAGTGGCGGAAGGAGCTTCACGTGTTGGAAGCACCAGTTTTTGCGCCGCGAAGTACGCCGCGAGATTGTTCAAGTCGGCATTGGCCAAACCGGTCGCGAACGGCGACATCTGCGCATCTTTACGCCGCCCCTCACGAAACATCACAAGTTGCGTGGCGATAAACTGCGCGGGCTGCCCCGCCAGCGACGGAATCGCCGGGCTCGCCGAATTACCTTCCGGGCCGTGACAGGCCACGCACGTCTGCGCTTTTTGCATGCCCGCCGCCATGTCGGCAGCCAGCACTGAAACAGGCAGCGTGACGGCAAGGAGTAACCCCACCGCCACGCGAACTACGGCTACAAAAATCACTTCTTATAACTGATGCGATAGATGATGCCGTTGAAATCGTCGGACACCAGCATCGAGCCGTCACGCAGCTGCAGCACGTCTACCGGACGCCCCCACATGGGTGGATCACCTTTGTCGTCGGTCAGGAAGCCTTCGAGGAAAGGCTTCATGCCGGTGACCTTGCCTGCGGCATCCGTAGTCACGCGCATGACGTTGTAACCGTGCTTGGTGTTGCGGTTCCACGAGCCGTGCATGGCAACGAACATATTATTCTGGTACTCCGCCGGGAACATTTTGCCGGTGTAAAAACGCATGCCGAGCGGCGCTATATGCGGACCCAGTTTAGCGGCGGGTGCATCAAACTCTTTGCACGAGCGGCCCTTGCCAAACTCGGGATCAAGCAGGTCGCCCTGATGGCAGAACGGATAGCCGAAATTCATGTTCTTGCGCGACACGCGGTGCAGGGTGTCGTTCGGCAGATCATCGCTGATCCAGTCGCGTGCGTGGTTGGTAAACCACAGTTCCTTGGTGCGCGGATGCCAATCCATGCCTACCGAGTTGCGCACGCCTTGTGCTACGGTTTCGAGCACGCCGGTGTTCGGATCAACACGCTGCATGGTTGCCTGATTGTAATTCGGCAGCACAATGTTGCCCGGCGCGCCGACGTTGAAATACAGCTTGCCGTCGGGCCCCATCGCCAGATATTTCCAGAAGTGCCCCGCTTGCGCCGACGGATCGAGATTGTCGATCACTACTTTGGCTGCCGGCGGATTGTCCAGCGCGTCCTCAATGCCGTCGTAACGCGTGATGCGATGACGTTCTGCCACGTAGAGCGTGCCTTTGCTGAACGCAACACCGTTGGGCACTTTCATGCCGGTGAATAGTTTTTTGATTTCGCGCTTGTCGCCGCGATCGACAATCGCGTAAACCTCAGTCAGATTGCGGTTGCTGACGAACACGGTGCCTTTGTCGCCCAGCGCCAGCGAGCGCGCTTCGGGCACGCCTTCCACCCACACTTCCACTTTGAAGCCGGGCGGCACTTTGAGTTTATCGAGCGGCAGATCGGCGGAAGTACGCCCGGTGAAATGTGGCGCGAACGGATGCAACGGCGATTTCGCCTGATCCGCAGAACGGCCTTGCTGCCAGGACGGTGGCGCTGCGGGTGCGGCTGCCGGTGCCGCAGGCGCTTGCGCCCAAGCGCTGTTGGCCACCAACAGGGCGGCCGCGCCTGCGGACATTATGCCCACCCATCGGTAGATCGATCGATGTAACCTTGTAGAAATACGCATGAATTCCCCTAAGATTCGTTGTCTAAATAATACGTTTTTTACACAATACGGAATTTAGTTTAACACGTCATCACGCAAGTCGTTGAGCACGCGTTAGATCAGCTTCACCAGTTGCTTGCCGAAATTTTTCCCGTTGAGCAATCCGATAAATGCTGCAGGCGCATTGTCGAGCCCGATGGCGATGCTCTCACGGTATTTGAGTTTGCCCGTATGCACCATTTCGCCAAGCTCTTTCATGGCAGGTCGCCACAAATCCATGTGATCCGAGCAGATGAATCCGCGCAATTGAATACGGTTTACCAGAAAGCTGCGGAAATTGCGTACCGTCAACGCATCGGGATCGTTGTAGCCTGAAATAAGCCCGCACAGCGCGATGCGTGAGAAGGCATTCATGTGGTTCAGCACGCTATTCAGTATCGCGCCGCCGACATTGTCGAAGTAAACGTCGATGCCTTTGGGACATGACGCAGCGAGTGCCGCATCAAGATTGCCTGCTTTGTAATCGATGCAGGCATCAAAGCCGAGCTCATTCACCACGTAATCGCATTTCGCGCGGCCACCGGCAATGCCTACGGCGCGACAGCCTTGCAACTTCGCCAATTGCCCGACGGCGCTGCCGACGGCGCCACTGGCAGCCGATACGACTACGGTTTCACCTGCTTTGGGTTTGCCGTGCTCGTTTAACCCAATCCATGCGGTGACGCCGGGCATGCCCACCGCGCCCAGATACGCCGACAGCGGCACGAGTGTCGTATCCAGCTTGCGCACGCCACTGCCGTTGGAGACGCCATATTCCTGCCAGCCGGTGCGTGTTTCAACGAAATCACCTGCCTTGAACTTCTCGTGATGCGATTCTATTACTTCACCCACCACGGTGCCGACCATGACGGCACCGAGCTCTGCATTGGCGGCGTACGATTTGGCCTCGTCCATGCGTCCACGCATGTAGGGGTCGAGCGACAAGTAGTGTGCGCGTACAACGAATTCGCCTTCACCGGCCTTGGGAATTTCGGATTCGACAATGCGAAAATGGCTCTCTTCGACCGCGCCTGTTGGGCGGGCGGCGAGTAGTACTTGCTTATTCTTCAACGGGGTGCTCCTCGGGGTTATTGATCAACGGCGAGGATGCACTTTACTCACTTCACCTCGAATTCGCCAACTTGTACCACTTCGCTCCTGCCTTTCAGGCGCAGAGTAACCGTTTGCTCTTGCTGTTGCTTCGTGCCAAAGCGCGTGGTGAGTTTTAGCTGCAATGTAGTCGCCCCGGCGACGATTTGCTGGTTGTGGCCGTAAAAATTGGCTTCAACCTTATACTTGCCGGGCTTTGCGTGCTTGAGTGAAAACGTTTCCGGGCCGTAGCCGCCGGTGTAATCCTGCGACATGCGCCCGCCCTGATAGGTGATGCGATTGCCGTAATACGCCTTTTCGCCATTCGGATCCGTTACCCACAAGTCAATGTCGGTGTTGTCGGCGTCCCACGACAGTGCTACGCGCAAATCCAGCGGCAGATTGCGCATTAACCGTGAATCGAAGCGGCTGGTGTCTATCGCGGCGTCCGCCGTGGCGGCAATCGCATTCAGCTCGTCCAGCGCGGTGAGTTCAATTTCTGGAAAACGACCGTGCCACGGACGAATCACCACTTCGTGCAGACTATCGACGGCTTTTTGCCATTGCTTGTCGGCGGCATAAGCCAGACCGAGATCGCGATACGATTGCGGTTCGTTGGGCGCGAGATCAAGCACGCGTGAGAGTATCGGTATCGCAAGCCGCGCTTGCCCGGCCTGCATCAGGCGGTAGCCGAGGATGCGCAGGATTTGCCGGTTTTCCAGTTCCATCTCGGCAAGATTGCTCAGCACACGCACACCCAGTGCGGTCAGACCTTTGTCGAAAAACGCGTCGGCAGCGTCCAGAAAAAACGCCGTGCTGTTACTGTAGGCAGGCCGCTCGTTCATATAAACGCCATACAAATCCTGATTCGATGCCTCGCGAAAGCGTGCGAAGTAGGGCGCGTCAGGTGTTGCGCGTTTGAGTTGTATGCCCATCGTCACCGTCGCAGGCGAGCCGCTGCCAAAACCATCATCGGATTTCGCCAATCGCCCGGACGCCAGCGCAGAGTCTGCTGCCGCAGGTGCCTGCCGCATGGCGGGGCGCGCTGCGTTCGCTGAGGTCGGCGGTGGTGGCGCGGACGGACGTTGTGCGGCAAGGCGTGAGCGATTGACGTCGCGTCGTTCGCTGTCCTGCAGAACGTCGCCTTCTCGTCGCAGCTGTGCGCCAAGCTTGGCCTTGGACTCAAGCTGCGGTCGCGCATTCTTGGGGAAATCTTTTTCCCACCAGGCGGTTTTCTCCTTGAACATTTGCACGACACGCGTCAGTTGGCGTGCGCGTTCGTCGCTGGCGAGGACGTGCTGACTGCCGCGTTGACGTTCATACTCCGCACGCAATTCCGCAGAAGCTGCGGGTGGAACGATTTCGTGGCGCACATAATCTTCAATACGGTCGAGCACGATCAGCGAGGTTTCGCGCGAGGTCAGGTTGAACGCCATCCCCAGGCGGCGGATTTCGGCGCGATGCAGTCGATACTCGCCGTCGAGTTCGGCCACGCGCAATTGGGCCCACGCGGTTGCCGCAAGATTGTCGGGGTTTTGCTCTGCGCGCACAGGTATGCTGATGGTCTCCGACGCGGTGCGAAGCCCTGGCGTCGAAACCACAACGCGCAGTACGCCGCTTGGCCCCTGGAATTGTCCCGCCACCAGCCAGCGCCCATTGTTCGCCACGCGCGACGCGGCGGTCAGCATAGTCACGCCATCGCCGTGGAGATTAATGATGCGTGCTTCTGCATACAAAAGGGAGCGAGCGGCTTCAGCAGCTGTTTGCGTCTGCAGATCGAGAAATTTTCCGCCATTAACTTCGGCGAGACGCCCTAGCCGGGCGGGATCGGCCTGTGCGGCAGCGTTCACCGTATACAGCGGGACGTGAATGTTCGCGAAGGGGCGCTCGCCAAAATTATCCAGTCCATCGCTGAACAAGAGGTATTCCTGCACATCGGTCTCGGCGGAAAAGGCGCCGAGATGCGTAGCGCCGTCATAGGGCGTACTCTCCAGCGCGCGCCTCAACGCATGCCAGTCGCCGTTGACAATGCGAAATCGTTCCACGGCATCGGCTGTATTGCGCACGCGCGTTAGCCGAATTTCGCCGCTACCCATGCGCTTGAAATAGGCATCCAGCAGCGCGAATTCCCGCGCATGATCGCGCGCAGCACCTGATCCCGAGGCATCCCAGATGATGCCTGCCAGCTGCGGTATTTTGCGCAGGGCAACGTTTGCAGGGCGGGTTGGAACTTCGGCGACAAAGTAGGTTGTGCCGTTGAGCGTTTGTGTGCGCACCTCGGGGCGGATGGATGCGGGCAGTTGCACATCGAGCATGCCCCGGGCGAGGTAGTCTTTGCGCGAAATTTCGGCCTCGTAGTCGACGCCGCGTGCGCGAAAAACCAAGCCATCAGGCCGGGTATTGAAGATGGGGGCTTGCTCCGGCGCGCGCACGGTTACCCGCAGATTAAAGCCTGATAATTGCCGGGCGTAGTCGAGCGGCACGCGGTAACGCCGCAGTGCGCCCATCGCGCTCACTGTTGGCAGGGTTTCCGCATAGCGTATCAGCACGCGTCGCGTGCCCTGTGCGGGCAGCGGATAGACGCGCAGCTTGTAGTTGTTGCCAAGCGTGGCTTGCAGCAGCGCGGGATCGATGCGTGTGCGTATCACGTCTTCGAACACCTGCTGGCCTTTGGCCTTTTCGACTGGCACGGCTTCGCGCAGATTGCCGTCAATATCGAGTGCGAAGCCCACCACCTGCTGGCCGTCGAGCAGCGGAAATTGCAGCTCGCCTTCGAGTACACGCCGGTTCGGGTTGAAGAAGGTCATCTCTACGGTGGTGAGCGCGCGGCTGCCGCTGATTTCCGATTCGATACGCACGGTTTGCAATTCAACGGGCGCTTCCGCGCCGCGCGCCACGGTCAACGTGGGCGGCTGGAACACGGGGCGCACATCCTGTGCATTGGCGTATTGCGTGTAGCCGAGCGCGCAACCTGCCAGTATGGCCGTGCGCATATTGATAATAAATTTTCTGCGATTCATGTTTGTCTCCGGACGGAGCTGCCGGACAAGCAGCTTTGTGCATGCGTAAACGGCGCCTGGCGCGGATTGGGGTTAGCTATTCGAGAAAAATATGTAACTATTTGTTTTTATTCATATTATTTATCTCGGTGCTATCGAATCGAAAGTTGCTTGCAAGTATCGGACGCGCAACTCATCATGTTGCCTATAACAATTCAGACCGTTCACAGGGAGAGCGCATGATGCAAAGCAAATTTTTGATGGGCTTGGCTGCGTTGGCAACCGCAGCCATCGTTACGATGATCGGGTGCGCGCAACAACCGATGCAAAGCAGCGATGGGCCGCCACGCTATCAGATCGATCCCCTGTGGATGAAGCCGATGCCGGATAACTGGATTTTCGGTCAGGTGTCGAGCGTGGCAGTGGACGACCACGATCATGTGTGGGTGTTGCACCGTCCGCGTACACTGCACGCCGACGAAAAAGGGCGTGACCAGAAGCCGCCCACGAATCGTTGCTGCGTGTCCGCGCCCCCCGTCATCGAATACGATGCCAACGGCAATACCGTGCGTGGTTGGGGCGGGCCTGGCCAGGGCTACGACTGGCCCGCGCAGGAGCATGGCATTCATGTGGATAGCCAGGGCAACGTGTGGATTTCCGGCAACGATGCAGCTGATCATCATTTGCTCAAATTCACGCGCGAGGGCAAGTTCATCATGCAAATTGGCAAGCCCGGCAAATCGGAGGGTAGTAACAGCCGCACGCAACTGGGGTCTCCCGCGGCCATTGAATCCGATGCCGCCACCAATGAAATCTATGTCGGTGATGGCTATGGCAACAAGCGCGTAATCGTTTTCGATGCCACTACCGGCGCCTACAAACGTCATTGGGGCGCCTACGGCGCAGTGCCGGACGACGCGAAGCAACCGCCGTACAAACCGGGGATAACGCCATCCAGACAGTTCGGCAACCCGCATTGCGTGCGCCGCGCGCGTGATGGACAAATTTATGTATGTGATCGCCCGAACAACCGCATTCAGGTGTTTGAGGGCAGCGGAAAATTTCTGCGTGAGTTCTTTATCGAAGCGCAAACCCTGAGCGGCCCGCTGGCCGACATTGCGATTTCGCGAGACGCACAACAGCGTTATCTGTTCGTTGCCGACGGTTCGAATTCAGAGGTGTATATCATGGCGCGCGAAGACGGCAAAAAGCTTGGCGCATTCGGCAGACCGGGACGCCAGCCGGGTGAGTTCCGCAATATTCACAATATTGCGATTGATTCCAAAGGCAATTTGTATACAGCGGAAGCGGGGTTCGGGCGGCGTGTGCAGCGGTTTACGTTGCAGTAGCCAGGAAAAGAAAGGGGCTTCGGTTCAGTGCATGAACGACGTGGCGTCGGCGGGGATGTCTTTTTCCACCAGCGCCAGTTGCTCGTAGAACGAATCGAGATACGCTTTGAATGATGTGTCGTGCCGCTGCGTTTCGGCGGCCCCGAAATCCTGCTTTGGGCGCGGTTGCAGGTCAAAATGGCCGTAGGTATCTTTGCCCCGCACCAGACACGCGGGCATACGCTGCGGGCCGACGTGACGCACGCGAGTGGGGATAAAACTCAGCGCCAGACCCACGCGGCGTTGGTCGGAATTATTTGGTCCCGACTGATGCACGGTACAGGTGTGATGCAGCGAAAACTGGCCGGGCGCGAGCACACCGAATTCGGTCTGTGATTGATCAAACCACTCAACAATAACCTGTCCCGCCGTATTCACGCTGTTTTTAACCACATTGCTGCGCTGTTGCAGCTGGCCGCGAATGTGGCTGCCGACAGCAAACTCCATCGGCCCGGTTTCTTTGGGCGCATTGCTTAGCGCTACCAAGGCAGTGACGTGCTCATACGGGCGCAGGCCGAAATACGTGGAATCCTGATGCCATGCCGCGATACTTTCGGTGCGTGGCTCCTTGATAAAAAAGCGGCTGGTGTAGAGCAGAATATCGGGGCCGATCAAATCTTCGACCACATCGAGAATGGCAGGGAGATGAATCAGCTCATCCACCCATCGGCACAGAAAGTGCATGTTGCCGCGATACTTGCGATCAACATCCATCAGCGAGCCGCCCAGATGCGCTTCTGTTGCGCGCAGCGCTTCGCGGTAGCGTGCCACGTCAGTTGCGCTGAGCGCATTGAAAGGATACAAAAATCCATTCGCGCGATAACTCGCGATATGATCTGTTGTAAGTATTTTTGGCGCCCTAAAATTACGTAACTATTTGTTTTAATTGAAGTTTTTGTATGTCCCGTACGATGTGCTGCTGGCGTCTACTGACCGCGATACGTTCGTCCAAACCCTTAAGTAATATATCCCAGTGGCCTGCGTCACCTGCTGCGCTGTCGCCCGCACCGAGCGGCATGGCGCGTTCGAAGCCCTTGATTGCTGCGCGTGCGACGAGGCAACTGCGATGCACACGCACATAGTGCTCGCTGAATTCTTCTTCCAGTTTGGTGAGCGATTCATCCAGCAAAAATTCGCGCTCGCGTGTGCGCGCAGTGACATACTTTAATTCGGCACGCAGATACAAAATATCGACCACCGGAATCAAATGCACCTTGCCGCGCTCGCTGGCTGAGAGCGCTGTGCGCGGCGTGCGGCGCAATTCGGCCAGGGCTTCAGGATTGGGTGCGCGTGATTTATGCACCAGCGCCAGCGCCTCCGCCAGCCGCGCCGCGCGTATCGGCTTTAACAAATAATCGATGGCGTGAAGATCAAACGCTTTCAGCGCGTAGGCATCATAGGCGGTGGCAAAAATGATCGCGGGTGGGTTATCGAGTTTGCGCAGATGCTGCGCCGTTTCGATGCCATCCATGCCAGGCATGCGCACATCCAGTAACACCACGTCGCAGGCCCGCGCAGAAATCAGCTCGATGGCTGCGGCGCCGCTGGCAGCGTCACCGATGATTTCGAGCGGTTGTGTCGCTGCACAGTCAGCCAGCAAATCGCGCAGGCGGCTGCGCGCGGGCGCTTCGTCGTCAACAATGGCGATACGCAAGGGCATCGGGGTCATGGTGATTTTTTTCGTTCATTGCGATTGGGCATAATGATATGCACCTGATAGGTGTCGCCAACCACGCGCGAGGTGAGGCTGGCTTCGGCATCAAAATGCAGCTGCAGGCGTTCGCGAATATTGCCGAGCGCCATTTTATTGCCGATGTGATTGTCGCTGCCGGGCGAATACGGATTGCGCAATACGGCATGTACCTCGTCGCGGCTGGCGTAAACATGAATGCTCACGACACCGGGTTCGGTGCGCGGTTCAATGCCGTGGTAGACGGCGTTTTCGAGCAGCGGCTGCAACACCAGCGGCGGAATCAGCGCGTCGGCAGGCATGTTGTCGATATGCCATTCCACGTTGAGCCGCTCGCCGAGGCGCAATTGCTCCAGCCCCAGATATTGGCGACACAACTCAATCTCGCGCGCCAGTGGCGTCAGTTCGCGGTTGTCGGCCATCAGCACGCGGAAAAGCTCTGCCATATCCTCAAGTGCAGTTTCGGCGCGCTTGGGCTCCTGGCGTATCAACGACAGCACGGCGTTGATACTGTTGAACAGAAAATGCGGACGAATGCGCGCCTGCAAAGCCTGCAAACGTGCTTCAGACAGCGCTGGTGAGAGTGCGCGCCCCCGGAGGTCAAAGTAGCACAACAGCATCGTCGTTACCAGCCCCACCAGCAGCCAATAGCGTTCAATGCCCGATAAATTGATCGGCAAATGGTTGCGTGTGGCCGAATACAGCGCTGTGGTTAATAGCAAAGCCAGCGCAATTACCGCTGCTGCGCCTGCCACAAAGGGAAGCCGCGCCAGAGTGCCGTTTAAAACATACAGTGCCACCAGCGTCAGCAGTAAAAGCGGTTCCACCAGCGCGGCAACCTCCATCAATTGCTCGCCGGTCGCGGCGAGCGTCGGGCTTTTGAGAACGACCGCCACCAGTGCGACGATATGCACACTGAGCAAGATGCGCAGCAGAATGCCCAGATTGCGAAAATTGGGCAGCGCACCGCTATAGGCGTTCTGCGACATGCGGGTCAGCGTTTGCCCTGCGTGAGCACGCGTGTTTTGATTTATACTCTGCGTCATGGTCACATCATACTATCAGCAGATTACGTCGCGTTCATTGTACGACTCACGTTTCGATTATGTCCGCGCAAATTAAGTCGTCCGGCGCACCCGCGCAATCTTCCGCTCCGGCAAATAAACCCTGGTCTGGCCGTTTTAACGAACCCGTGTCAGATTTGGTGAAGCGCTTTACGGCGTCAGTGGGCTTTGATCAACGGCTGGCGGAGTTTGACATCGACGGTTCGATTGCGCATGCACGCATGCTGCGCGCGGTGGAAATTATCAGTACCGAAGATCTCGCGTCGATAGAGCGTGGCCTGAGCGAGATACGCAGCGAAATTCGCGCGGGCACCTTCAACTGGTCGCTTGATCTCGAAGACGTGCATCTGAATATCGAGCGGCGTCTCACCGACCTGGTGGGTGATGCGGGCAAGCGACTGCACACCGCACGCTCGCGCAACGATCAGGTGGCGACGGACATCCGCTTGTATCTGCGTGCCGCGATTGATTACATCAGTGATCAAATCCGTGCGCTGCAAACGGCATTGCTGGATCTGGCTGATAAACACACTGACACCGTGATGCCGGGCTTTACGCATTTGCAGGTAGCGCAACCGGTATCGTTCGGTCATCATTTGATGGCGTACTACGAAATGCTCGCGCGCGATGCTTCACGTTACGCGGATTGCCGCAAGCGTGTGAACCGGCTGCCGTTGGGCGCGGCAGCGCTGGCGGGCACCTCGTATCCGATTGATCGGCAGATGGTGGCCAAGGCGCTGGAGTTCGACGGCGTGTGCGAAAACTCGCTGGATGCGGTGTCTGACCGTGATTTTGCGATTGAGTTTTGCGCCTGCGCCGCGCTGACCATGACGCACCTGTCGCGCTTTTGCGAAGAACTGATTTTGTGGATGAGCCCGCGGTTCGCATTCATTGATATTGCCGACCGGTTTTGCACCGGTTCGTCGATCATGCCGCAGAAGAAAAATCCGGACGTGGCGGAATTGATACGAGGCAAAACCGGGCGTGTGAACGGCCATCTCGTTGCGTTGCTGACGTTGATGAAAGGCCAGCCGCTGGCCTATAACAAGGACAATCAGGAAGACAAAGAACCGCTGTTCGACACCATTGATACCGTCAGCACCAGCCTCGCGGTATTCACCGAAATGGTTCCCGGCATCAGTGTGGACAAAGACGCCATGCGCGCCGCGGCGGCGCAGGGTTTTGCTACGGCTACCGACCTGGCCGATTATCTGGTGCGTAAAGGCTTGCCGTTTCGTGAGGCGCACGAAGCGGTTGCGCAGGCAGTGCGTTTTTGCGAAGTCCGCAAGTGTGATCTAGCCGAATTGAATTTGCAGGAATTACAGCAATTTTCGCCGCTGATCAGCGACGATGTTTACGCCTCGCTCACACTCGACGGCGCGTTAACCGCGCGCTCTCATATCGGCGGCACGGCGCCTGCGCGGGTCAAGTCGGCGATTGCGAAGGCGCGCAAGGCGTTGAAATAGCTGCTGCTTAATAGCGGCCGCGTCGCGGAACGCTGGTGGAATCCTGATACTGCAGGGCAGCAGGATTATTGCAATCGGTTCCACGCTGACGCTCGCATTCTGCCTTGAGCACCAATTGACGTTGCTCCTGTGCGGATAGTCCGTTTTGCCCCTGCCCGGAGGACGAGTAATACGGCTGTGATGTTTGCCCCGAGTAGCGGCGCGGGTCGTCGTAGGGCGAATAACCGTTGACCGATCCGCCGCGGCCGCGCTGTGCGGGCGCAATGTCCACTTTCTTTGCCTCTTTGCCGTCCACGGGCGGCGTCTGCGAATACGTTACGTTGCCATCTTTGTCGACCACTTTGTACGCTTTGCGCTCTTGTGCTGTCACCGACACGCTGGCCATCAAGGTCAACATTAGCAGCGCGGCAAGGCGCTTTATTACGAAAGGCGGCATAATAATTTTCTCATTAAAATCAACAAGATAGTGATCTTCCGTACCTGTCACGCTCGATGCGGCATAGCTCGGCCCGATCACGCGCCAACTGCTGACGTGAAGCGGCAGCGGCTTGCGCTTCCTCGCGCCGGATGCGCATTTCCTCGGATCGTCTGGCCGTGTCATCGCGTCGCGCCTGGTCGCGATCGACAGCAGTGTATGCCCGGTTGGTTACATCATTGATACGATTATCGCGCTGATATTGACGCACATCCGCATCGCGTTCGCGACGCTGTTGTGTTGCGTCCATACGCTCGGTGCGTTCACGATCGCGTTCGCGTTGCAGTGCCATGCGTTCGCTCTCGGCTTCTGCACGCGCTTTTGTTTCGGCCTCGCGAGCTTTGGCAACTGCGATAACTTTGTCGGCTTCAATGCGCGCCCGCTCTTTCTGATGCTTAAAATAAAACCCGCTGACACCCATCACAATAACGCCGACGATAATCATTTTTGGCACTGTCCAGAACGGTTCGAGCGTTTCCACCGGTCGGATGGGTGTGAACGAACGCATCATCAGCTTGCGGTCATACTGCGCGCGCTTTTCAGCATCGCCCAGCGTCAGGAACGCAAGTTTTACCGCGTCCAATTGCACGCGCGCATGCGGCTTGTTTGCGTTGTTTTCGTTGGCTGTATCGAATTTCTCGGCCATGCGCTCATAGGCGGCAGTGATCGTTTCGTTCGATGCGGAACTGCTGACTTCCAGCACGTCATACAAAGTTGATTCGGCCACGATGTCTTTTCCTTGCTATCTGAATTCTTTTGCGCTGAGCTTGCGCGACTTCTGTAACAGTC
Source organism: Betaproteobacteria bacterium (assembly GCA_947486575.1). GTDB lineage: Bacteria > Pseudomonadota > Gammaproteobacteria > Burkholderiales > SG8-41 > UBA5216. The sequence continues at coordinate 83,499 of CANKUB010000005.1, forward strand.
GGCGCGGTTGCCTGATCGCATCACTCCAGAAGGGTTCGGCAAGTTTCTGCTTGAGCATCATGTCAATCACGGTAGGTTGCTGGATTTGACCGTGCCACGCAGCGCGTCGTCGATAACGTTCGTCTATTAGTCGTGGCCGCTCGCGCGCTCGCGTATGGGGCCGGGTGGTTGTCCTCTGGCAGGAGAGGCAGATTATACGCGAACACTGTTTGAAAAATAAAGTTACGCATCATCAATAGGTCAATAATTAGTATTATAAACAATAGGTTGCATGATATTCTGCTTCGCGTCTCACGCAACTAATGCCTGTGACAATGCAGCTACAATGCGGGTTTTAGGTGGATATTGCCATGCCCGGCTTTGAGCAGTTGTCGTTCATTACCATCGCCTGGGTTGCATTGGTGCTGGCATTGTCGGGCATCGTGCAGGGTGCGCTGGGGTTGGGCTTTCCCATTCTGGCTACGCCCATGATCGCAGCGGTTACAGATATGCGTACCGCCGTAATACTGGTGTTGCTGCCGTGTGTGGCTACTACGGTGACCAATATCGTCATGTCCGGCCCGTTCTTGCACACGCTGCGGCGATACTGGTTCATGCCGCTGTGCATGTTCGCGGGGGCGGGGATGGGCGCGCGGTTGTTTGTGGCGTACCCGCAGTTTCCCTATGCGCTGCTGCTGGCTGGCGTGATAGCGCTGTATCTCTATCTCAACCACCTGGGAGGCATTGAATGGGCGTTCGTCGCGCGCCATCGCGTCGCTGCAGGCGTTGGTTTTGGCCTATTGGCGGGGCTGTCGGAAGGCAGTGCCAACATCGCCGCGCCGCCGCTCTTGATGTATTTGCTTTCCCTCAACGTAGATCGAACGGCGTTCGTGCAAATACTCAACCTGTGTTTCACCGTAGGCAAGCCCACGCAAATGGCGATCCTGACGCTCGAAGGTGGCGTCACCTGGACGCAATGGGCGGTGACGCTGCCATTTGCAGTCATCGCAACTGGCGCAACCATCGTCGGCATTAACAGGCGTGACGCTATCGACGCTAAAACCTATCGGCGCTGGTTGTTACGCCTGCTGTTTGTGATTGCGCTGGTGCTGGTCATACAGTATGCGCTGGGTGCGGGTTAGCGTCAGGATCGCAGGTTGCTGATGTGGCTACTGCAATTTACGTTCGATGCGCAAATGAAGCGTGAATGAAAAAAGGCTCTGTTGAACAGAGCCTTTTCACGTCGTGCGTTGGCGTGCTGTCGGTGCGTTACTTCAGAAGCTTTTGCAGCTCACCATTCTGGTACATCTCGGTCACGATGTCCGAGCCGCCAACGAATTCGCCATTCACATACAGCTGTGGAATTGTCGGCCAGTTGGAAAACTCCTTGATGCCCTGGCGAATTTCCGGATTCTCCAGCACGTTGACTGAGGCGATGTCCGCGACGCCGCACTCACGCAGAATATTTATAGCGTTGGCCGAAAAGCCGCACTGCGGAAAATCCGGCGAGCCTTTCATGTAAAGCATGACTTTGTTTTTGGTAATTTGTGCTTTGATATCTTCTTGAGCGCTCATGGGGTTCTCCAAAATCTGTTCTGTAAAAGTCTATATCCGACAAATTCAATAGGGTATTAGTTTACCGGTACTGGCCGTGTGTCGTCAAACGTGCCGCCGCTCACCCGCTCAATCCCCGCAAGATCGCGCCACGATTGCACTTCTGCATAGCCAGCGGCGCGCAAGCGGTTACGGCAGCTAGCCGCTTGATCGTGACCATGCTCCATCAACAGCCATGCGCCACGATTCAGATGGGCGCGCGCGCCGTCCACTATGGCGTTAAGGCAGGCGTAGCCATCGAGTGAGGCCGACAGCGCCGATGCCGGTTCAAAGCGCAGATCGCCTTGTGCAAGGTGCGCGTCGCCCTCGGCCACATAGGGTGGGTTGGATACGATCAGATCATATTTTTCACCACGGTCCTCGTGTAGTGCGTCAAACCAGTCACCCGTTTTGAATGCAACATTTCGCGCCCCCAGTTGCTGCGCATTCTGGCGTGCGAGCGTCAGCGCCGCTGCCGATTTGTCCGTGGCTGTCAGTTGCGCCGTGTGGCGCTCGAGCGCGATGCTGATGGCGATGCAGCCGCTGCCGGTGCCCAGATCAAGCACGCGTTTCGCTTCATTGCGTGGCAGGCGTTCCAGTGTCAGTTCAACCAGCAACTCGGTTTCCGGTCGCGGTATCAGCACCGCGGGTGAAACTGCGAATGTGCGCCCGTAAAATTCACGCTCGCCCACCAGATACGCCACAGGCTCTCCTGCGGCACGTCGCGCGACCAGCGCAGCAAATTTCTCTGCATGATCCGCAGCCAGCGCATCACTGGCGTGCGCGATGAGATGCGCGTCGCTCACGCCGAGTGTTGTGCGCAACAAAACGCGCGCATCAACAGCGTCGATTGCGCTGTGCCGCAAGAGCATTGCGATGGTAGTCATAAGTATCTGTTTTTAAACAAGTTTTATGCGGAAAGCAAAGCTGCCACACCGCCCGCCATGAGCGCGACGCCAATCATCAGCCGCGCACTCAGCCTTTCTTCGCGCAAAATAACGCTGTTGAGCAGCAGCGTAAACAGCGGGTACGTCGCGGCAATCGGTGACACGATGTTAACTGCGCCATGATCAAGCGCCGTGTAAAGCGCGAGCACAGCAGTCGAGTTGAATAGCCCCGTGAGCACAAACCACAGCACGCCGCGCTGCGTGTAGACGCGCGATTCGGGTCGGCGGCTGCGTGCGGCGATGATCCAGATGACGACAGTCGACACGGAATAACCGAGCAACACCGCCGCATACGGATTTGGCCACCACAGCAATCCGGCTTTGGCGATGACCTGGGCGAGCGCACGCAGCGCGGCGGCAAGCCACGCGACCCATGAGCCCCACGCAGTGCCTTGCTGAACGTCACTGCTGCCGCGCCATACCAGCACCACCGATCCGGCCACAATAGCCAGTGTCGCGCCGCTCTGTGTCAGCCCCGGCGCTTCGCCGAGAAATAGCATGGCACCGAGTACGGCGAACAGTGGCGCCGTGCTGCCGATGGCGCCAGCGATAGTGGGCCCCATACGGCGGTTAGCTTCATACGCGAGCAATGTCACCGCCACCGGAAAAAACAAGCCCAGTGTGGCGAACACACCCGCTGCCCGCACGTTCCACTCACCAAAACCATGCAGTGGCAAAAGCAGCCAAAACAATGCCGCAGCGGAAGGTATGCTGATCTTCGCACCCGCAAGGCCGTCCATGTGGCGCAAGCCGAACTGCGTGGTTACGAGTGCTGCCGCGAATAGCGCCGCCGCGAGCAGTGCCAGCGCAGCCGCCATCACGGCTCCGCGCAACTACGCCGGCTGCATTTCTTCAGCAAGTTGCGCGAGCTGCTCTGCCTGATGCTCAGCGGCGAGTGCGCCGGTGACATCATCGATATCGCCATCCATGATCTGCGCGATTTTATAGAGCGTGAGATTGATGCGATGATCGGTTACGCGCCCCTGCGGGAAATTGTAGGTGCGTATGCGCTCGGAACGATCGCCGCTGCCCACCAGTGATTTGCGTTCGGCGGCAATTTTTGAGTTTTGCTCGCGTACTTGCTTATCCTTGATGCGCGCAGCGAGCACCGACATTGCGCGTGCGCGGTTCTTATGCTGCGAGCGGTCATCCTGACACTCGACCACCGTGCCCGTAGGCAAGTGCGTGATACGAATCGCCGAATCGGTTTTGTTGATGTGCTGGCCGCCTGCACCCGACGCGCGAAAGGTGTCGATTTTCAGATCGGCCGGATTCAGCACCACGTCGCTGACGTCTTCAACTTCTGCCAGTATCGCCACCGTGCAAGCCGAGGTATGCACGCGGCCCTGCGTTTCCGTTACCGGCACGCGCTGCACGCGATGCGCACCCGACTCAAACTTGAGTTTGGAATATGCGCCACGCCCGATAATTTTCGCGATAATTTCACGATAACCACCCAGGTCCGAGGCGCTTTGTGACATGACTTCCACCTGCCAGCGATTGCGCTCGGCGTAGCGGCAATACATACGGAAGAGTTCCCCTGCGAACAGCGCTGCTTCGTCGCCGCCGGTGCCTGCGCGTACTTCCAGAAAGATGTTGTTATCGTCGTTGGGATCTTTCGGAAGTAATTGTTTTTGCAGGTCTTTTTCTAGTGTTTCGAGCTTCGCACGAATCTCAGATTTTTCTGCTTCAGCGAACTCGCGCATCTCTGGGTCAGCCGCCATTTCCTCGGCGGCCTTCAAGTCACCCTCGCTTATTTCATATTCACGGTACAGCTCAACCACCGGCCCAATCTCCGCACTTTCGCGCGTGAGCTTGCGATAGTTGTCCATATTGTCAGTGACGTTTTCCGCGCTCAACGTACGATTGATTTCTTCGAGTCGCCGTGAGAGTTGGGCGAGTTTTAAGGCGATGCTTTGCTTCATCCGAGCGCCTTATTCCTGCCGGGGTATCTGGTAAAGGCGCGTCAGCAATGCCGCCAGTTCTGCACGCTCGGTTTCACTCGCATGATTCAACGCATGCGTTGGCGGGTGCATCAATTTATTGGTCAACGCTTGCGATAACGCCTCAATGACACGCTGCGGGTCTTCGCCAGTGTTGAGTTTACGCAACGCGCGTTCTACTTCATTGCGGCGCGCACGCTCTGCCGTATCGCGCAACGCGCGTATCGTTGGCACCAGCTCGCGGTTGCCGAGCCAGTGCATGAAATCCGTCACCTGATTTTCGATAATGACTTCGGCCTGCTCCACGGCATTTTGCCGTTGCGCTTTGCCCGCGCTGGCAATTTTGCCCAGATCATCTACCGTGTAAAGAAAAATATCATCCAGCTTGCCGACTTCACCTTCAACATCGCGCGGCACCGCCAGATCAAACATCATCATCGGGCGGTGCTTACGCGCCAGCAGCGCGCTCTCGACAATGCCTTTGCCGATAATCGGCAGCGGGCTGGCTGTGCAGCACACCACAATATCGTGCAGTGCGAGTTGTGCGGGCACATCATTCAGCGAAATCACACGCCCCAGAAAGCGATCTGCGAGGTGTTGCGCGCGTTCGCCCGTGCGGTTGGCAAACGTCATGCGTTTGGGGTGATGCGCGGCAAAGTGGCTTGCGCACAACTCGACCATTTCGCCCGCACCGATAAAAAGAATCGCCTGCTCGGCAATGCTCGGATAAATGCGTCCGGCGAGTTGCACGGCAGCCGCCGCCATCGACACCGTGCTCGCGCCGATATCCGTTTCAGTGCGCACGCTTTTCGCCACGGCAAAGGTGCGTTGAAACAGTTTGTTCAGATGCAATCCCAGCGTGCCCGCCGTTTCGGCAGCGCGCACCGCGTCTTTGAACTGTCCGAGGATTTGTGGCTCGCCCACCACCATCGAATCCAGCCCGCTGGCCACGCGAAACGCATGCTTGACCGCCTGCTCCTGAGGCAGCTTATAAAGATACGGCTCGATTTGCTGCGGTTTTAACTGATGATAGGCCGCCATCCAGTCAATCGCGGCGCGCGGATCTTCGGCATGACAGTAAATTTCGGTGCGATTGCAGGTGGAAACAATCGCTGCCTCCTGTACCGGCCTGCGCGCTACTAAATCATTTAACGCCCCCACCAAACGCTCGGCGTGAAAAACCACCTGCTCGCGCACATTCAGCGGCGCAGTCTGGTGATTCAGGCCTATGGCGTAAAGTTGCATAAAGTTGAGCTGAAGCGGGGCGAGTATTTTACCGTAAGTCCCATAGCAAGCTGCGGAAATCGCGGATTTACAAGGCTTTTTTGGCAATTAGCAGAATCGTGGCAATGCCGCATTGACATCAATCAACGGCGTACGCGCTTTGTGATTTATTGATCTTTTCGTAAATCATGACAACCGATAGTCGCATCGTACGTTATGTTTTCAGTGAGCCCACTGGAGATGCGAATCATGGTCAAGAAGCGGATGGACGAGGCAACAAAGAAACGAATTCGCGCGGCGCGACTGCTGCAAAAA
>CANKUB010000006.1 GCA_947486575.1 Betaproteobacteria bacterium
AAAACCGCTGAAGATGCGCGCCTGGTTCTCTGGCGCAATACCGATGCCAGTATCACGCACCGCGATTTCCACCGTGACGGCCGCCGCCTCGCTCCGCACCACAGAAAATGACACCACGACCTCGCCTGCGCTGGTGAACTTGATGGCGTTGCCGCTCAGGTTGATCAGCACCTGCTGCAGACGCATCGCGTCTCCCACCAGCTGGCGCGGCAACGCCGGATCAATATCGAACAGCACTTCCACCTGTTTCTCCCCCACGTTGGCCGAGAGAATGACCGACAGGTCGCGCAGCAGGTGATCCGTGCGAAACACCAGCGGCTCCAACGTCATCTTGCCCGCTTCGATCTTGGAGAAGTCCAGTATCTCGTTAAGCAAGCCCAGCAATGAGCGCGCAGCCCCTTCGGCCTTGCCCGCGTAGTCGGCCTGGCGCACCGTCAGTTCGGTCTTGCGCAACAGACCCAGCATGCCCAAAATCGCATTCATCGGCGTGCGTATCTCGTGACTCATGTTCGATAAAAACTGGCTCTTGGCTGTGCTTCCTGCCTCGGCCAGATCTTTGGCGACCCGCATGTTCTGCTGAATCCGCCAAAAGGCATTAATCGAGCGGAAGGCTAACAATGCAAGCAGGCCAATCAGTATGCTGATCGTCACGGCCACTATCAACACCATGCGCCGGTGCTCATAATACGGCTGCAAAAAAGTCTCGACGGATTTGCTCACCGTGACTGTTATATTGTGTTCGGGCAGACTGGCATAACCGAATATGCGTTCGGTGCCTTCGAGAGCACCCGCCGCAGTGTAATTGCCTGTCAGGGGGGCGCCGGTTTTTTGAAAAGGGCGACCAGTTAATAACTGGGCGTAGGTATCATCGCCCTGCGGGTATCGGGCAAGCCTCTCACCGCTTTTCCGCACCAGGGTCATGCTACTGTCGCTGCCCATCTGCAATTTTTGGGCAAAGGAAGCAAACAGACTGGGGCTGACCGAAGCCACCAATACGCCGCTGAATACCCCCTGCCGGAAGATTGGCCGCGTGAACTGGATGGACCATTTTCCTGATACCTTGCCTTTGATCGGCTTGCTGATAAACAGATTGTCCTGACCGTTGGCATCTTTGTGCACGCGAAAATGCTCGCGATCGCTGAGATCGGTGCGCGGATTTACTCCACCCAGACTGGAGAATGCAAAAAATCCGTCCTTGTCGATCGCCGCCAGCTGAAACGCAACATCGCTGCTGCCGGTCTGCCGCTCCACGATCGCCGTGGAGAAGTTTTTCCAGTCGCCTTTCCAGAGATTGCGGGTGCTGGTGAGGATTTCGTCGATGCGTTTAATGGTCGATATCGAATATTCTGCATAAACCTGTGCGTGCGAAACGGTTCGAAGCTCCGCTTCACGCCGCAGGTCGCGCTGGGTGCGGTCAAGGTCATAAAAAAAGGTGCCCCACACAACCGTCAGCAGAAAACCCGCCGCGAGGCCCAACTGCAGCTTGAGAGTCGTAGCAGAATTTTTCATAGAAAAAGCGTTCCGGCCAAAATTGCAACGTTACGGCAAAGGTCACGCCTCAATAAAACGGCCACAACGCGGCAGGCAGCAGCAAAACCTTGCTTTTTAGTTGATCCAGTCATGCGCTGCCCCCCCCCCAGCTTGCCTTCGCTTCCGTATATATCGGCCGGAGCTGGGCGATCTTGAATAAAACCTCTTTCGTGAACCACTTAACCCTGCGACAGTAAGGGCTTCGGGTTTCATTGACGAGACATTGCAGTCGCAGGTCGCCACCGCGGAGTGCAAGAAGTGATATTTAAAGCCACCGCAGTGGGGGCTCATCGCTTTGATTGCGCCGTTGGCGCAGACGGTTGGAGCGAATGCAAGTTCTGCCTGACGAGCGACCGCTTTGGAGAAAGCTGGCTGGCTGCTTCGGGTCGTTGCGGAGATTACCCGCTACCGCTAATCCAGCTTTATCCCGCTCTCCAGCACCAGCTTCTTGAACTTCGCCTGCTCAGACTTGATGAACTGCGCAAATTCCTCGGGTGTATTCGTTTTAGGCGATGTACCCTGAGTGGCCAGCACCTGCGGCAAGTCGCTGGATTTGGCGACTTTGTTGATTTCATCCGACAGCCGTTTGACGATGGCGGCAGGCGTACCTGCAGGTGCGAGAAAGCCGTTCCACAACTCAACCTGCATGGCTGGGCCGCCTGATTCTGCCATCGTCGGCAGGTCGGCATAGGATGCCACGCGCTGTGCGCCGGTGGTCGCCAGCCCGCGCAGTTTGCCCGCGCGCACATGCGCGATCACCGTGCCGATGCCGCTGAACGCGATGTTCACTTGCCCGGCAAGCAAATCCACCGTAGCGGGTGCTGCGCCCTTGTAGGGCACGTGTATCAGGTTAACGCCCGCCGCCTTGCCGAACATGAAGCCCGCCAGATGCTGAATACTGCCACTGCCGAGCGACGCGTAAGTGATCGTGCCCGGCTTGGCCTTGGCAACGCTCACCAACTCCGGCACCGTGCGCGCCGCCACCGACGGATGGATCACCAGCACCAGTGGGTTGAGTGTGCAGATTGAAATCGGCGCAAAACCTTTTTCGGCATCGTAGGGCAACTTGCTGTAAATGTAGGGGTTGATGCTGATGGTGGAAATATTGGTCTGGATAAAGGTGTAGCCATCGGGAGGCGCTTTGGCGGTGGCCTCCATCGCGATGATGCCCGCTGCGCCACCGCGATTATCGACCACCACTTGCTGGTCGAGCGCCTCACCCAGGCGCGAGGCATATGAACGCGCCACAAAATCTGCGCCGCCGCCGGGCGGCACCGGCACGATCATGCGGACGGGCTTATTGGGATAATTCTGCGCATTGACTTGCGGTGCGACATACAATAAAAATATCAATAATAACAAATAGTTACGATGCGTCATTTTAAACCTGACCGGTTTCATTCGGGTTGAATGCCTGCCTTACGCACCACCTCTGACCATTTGGCAATTTCTTTTTTAACGTACGCGCCGAATGCTTCCGGCGTGCCGACAATGGCATCGGTAGATTGCGCTGCCAGCTTTTCTTTCACATCCGCAGCCTGCATCGCCTGATTGATTTCGCTGTTGAGCTTGTTGACGATGGCGCGCGGCGTGCCTGCGGGCGCGAAGATGCCATACCACGTGGTAACTTCGAGATTCGGCATGCCCGCTTCAATCGCGGTTGGCACGTCCGGCAACGTTGGCGAACGCTGCGGCGCGATAACCGCCAGCCCGCGCAGTCGGCCCGTCTTGATGTGCGGTGCGGGCGCAGGGATGCCGATAAACAGCGCGTGAACCTGACCGCTGATCACATCGTTCATCGCGAGGCTTGATCCCTTATACGCGATATGCACAAGGTTCACGCCCGCTTGGAGCTTGAACAATTCTGCTGCGAGATGCAACGAAGTACCTACGCCACTCGACGCATAATTCAAGCTACCGGGTTTGGCTTTTGCCAGCGCGATGAATTCCTTGAGCGTGGCCGCAGGCAGATTACCCGGCGTGACAATCACCATCGGCACCGCAGCCACTCGCGCAATTGGCGCGAAATCCTTCACGGTATCGTAGCCCAGCTTTTTGTAGAGGCTGGGGCTGATGGTGATATTTGGCGCCACCAGCAGCAGCGTATAGCCGTCGGGCGCTGCGCGTGCAGCGAGCTCTATACCTAGATTGCCCGCAGCACCGGGGCGATTATCGATAATGACCTGCTGCCCCATAGACTGCGTGAGTTTTTGGCCGATGAGCCGCGCAATAAACTCAGTAGCGCCGCCCGGTGGAAAACCAACAATGAAGCGTATCGGTTTGGTCGGGTAAGCCTGTGCTGAGTCAGTCAACGCGGGCTGGGCCGTAACCCAACCGGCGTGACCCAGGCCTGCCACTGCCAGTAACTTTATAATCGTACGCTGCATCGTGTCACTTTCTGTCGTCGTTTTCCGGAATCGGATAAGGCACAGGCTTGCCCGCAAAATGCGCCTCCAGATTTGCCAGCACCTTGCGGCCACGCTCAACGCGTATTTCCTGCGTGTGCGTACCAATATGCGGTGCCAGCACCACGTTTTCCATTTCCAGCAGCGCCGCTGGAACCTGAGGCTCATCCCAGAAAACATCGAGCCCCGCGCCCGCCAGATTATTTTCCTGTAGCGCTGTAATCAATGCCGCTTCATTCACCACTGGACCGCGTGCCACATTGATCAAATATCCGCCCGGCCCCAGCGCCTGCAACACCTTCGCATCGACAAGATCGCGCGTTTGCGCTGTCAACGGACAGCACACCACCAGCACATCCACGTCGCGCGCCATTGCCAGCAGATCGCTGTAGTAGGGATGAGATGATTGCTTCCGGTTTGGCCCGTGGTAACAAACCGTCATGTCGAACGCCTGCACGCGTCTGGCTACGCCCTGCCCTATCGCGCCATAACCAATGATGCCGCAGCGTTTGCCGTGAACCTCGTTACCGGCAAGCGTGATCTCTTTTTCCCACCGGCCCGCACGGATAAAACGGTCGCTAACCGCAATGCGCCGCATCACGTCAATCATCAGGCCCAGCGCAAGATCGGCCACTGATTCGGTAATGGCATCGGGCGTGCGCGTGCAGATAATATGGCGTGCCTTCGCCTCAACCAGATCGAGCGTGTTGCGCGGCGAGCCAAAGCACGCAATGATTTCAAGTCTGGGCAACACCCTCATCGTCGCCGTATCGCAGCCGCCCAGCCCTGAGGTAACCACACCACGTATGCGAGTTGCGACAGTCTTCAAAAATGCGTCGCGATCCGGCTGCATCCAGAGTTTGTGAATCACATACTGCTGCTCCAGCGCTGCCAGCGTTGGCGCAAATATGGGCAGCAGTACCAGAATTTCCGGTTTCATGGCGTCAATGCTCCTGTTCACTCACCCTTGATACCAGCCTCTTTGATGACCTTGCCAAAGCGCGCGGCTTCACTGCGGATGAACTGGCCGAATTGCTCGGGCGTGCTGGTCATTGGCTCGACACCAGCGGCGGTAAATCGCTGTTGAGTATCCGGTGCATTCACGGCTTTGATGATCTCGCTGTTCAATCGCGAGATCATTGCCGCCGGTGTACCGGTGGGCGTGAGCATGCCATACCACACCAGCACTTCGGCATTCTTAAGCCCCTGCTCCGCCGTTGTTGGCACGTCGGGCATATACGACAGACGTTTCTCGGCCAGCACCGCGAGTGCGCGTACTTTACCGCCTTTGATCTGCCCGAGCGCCGAGGGCGCGGCCATGATCAGCATATCAACCTGCCCGCTCACCATGCCTATCAGCGCGAGGCCCGAGCCTTTGTAGGGCACGTGCACGATATCGAGCTTTTCAAGGTTTTTCAGCAACTCAGGCGCGAGATGCGTGGTGGTGCCGATACCGCCGGAACCGTAGTTCAATTTACCGGGCGCAGCGCGCGCGATGCGCACCAGTTCCTGTAGGTTTTTGGCAGGCACTGACGGATGAACCAGCAACACGTTCAGCACTGCACCCACCAGCGAGATAGGCGCAAGGTCTTTGTACGGATCGTAATTCAGTCGGGTATAAAGGTGAGGGCTGAGCGAAATCACCGGCGAACTCAACACGATGGTGTAACCATCCTGCGGCGCTTTAGCGGCCAGTTCCAGGCCAATGTTGCCGCTGGCCCCCGGGCGATTATCGGTAGGCACCTGCTGCCCCATTTGCTCGCCCAGTTTTTGCGCCAGCAGACGTCCCACCAGATCAGTGGGCCCGCCGGGCGGAAACGGCAGAATCATGCGCACGGGCTTGACCGGGTAATTTTGCGCCAGCACCGCGCCAGCGCCGCACGCGACAGCCAAAGCCGTGCCCAGATGCGAGCCCAGCTGGATAACCCGCTTTCGAATCATTTCAGTCTCCTCAAACAAACGCGCCGGGACATGCCCGGCGCTGATAATGCTATCGCTTCGTCCGCTAATCGCGAATCTGGGTTGTTACGTTACTTTAAACGCTTCAGAATCTTGAGACGTTGCACATTGTCACCAGCAAGGTGCGTCCACACCATTGCGTCGCGCACCAGCTTATCGACACGCGAATTCATCATGCAGCCCTCGGCACCGTGTATCTGCATGTTGAGCTGCGTGACGCGCTGGATGATATCGGTCGAGTAATTCATCACAAAACCGGCATTGGCGGAATGCTCGCCCGCATCGTGCTGCCACGCCGTGCGCATCACGAAAGAACGCAACGCCTCGGTAAGCATGTGCATTTCGTGAACGCTGAGTGCGACGAGCTGATGCTCCATCAGATATTTGCCAGCACGTTTGTGGGTGCGCGCGTAGGCCGTGCCCAATTCAACGGCATCGTCACACACACCCAGCGCATTCGCCGCCAATTCCAGATCACCGAAGATATCCCCGCCTGTGGTGTCGCCCTTGCCGGCTTTGACTGAACCGGTGCCCACTGCGCCCACGATATTCTCTTTCGGCAAGCGTGCGTTTTCGAATATCAGTTCGGCATTCTGATAAAAGCGCCAGCCCCGCTTGTTGAACACCTTGCCGATGCGAAAACCCGGTGTGCCCTTGGGCACCATGAACAGCGTGCCGCCCTGCTTGATGTTGACATCCGGATTGGTGCGAGTGTCGACGAAAAACAGCGACCCTACGCTGCCATTAGCGATAAAACATTTTTCGCCATTGAGCACCCATTCGTCGCCGTCCTGCACGGCCTTAACCCGGTAGCCTGCCTTGGGGTCATCTTCCGGCGGCATACGGTTATCTGAGCCTGAGTTTGGCTCGGTGATACCGCGGCCCATCACATAGCGATGATTGGCGAGAAACGGCTTGAGAAAGCGTTCTTTCTGGTCATCCGTGCACGCCATCGACATCAAGTGGCTCCACTTCCAGTTCTGACTGAAAGCTTTGGACATGGCGCTGTCGCCCTTGGCCAGTTCCGCCATCACGATCGCCTGGGATACGAAATCTGCTCCCGGTCCGCCCCACGACTTGGGCACTGCCAGCGTACGAAAGCCGAGTTTGGAGCCTGCCTCGATTATGTCCCAATCCCATGGCGCGAAGCCACCTTCGATTTGATCACGTGCCACTGAGGCGGGGCGCAAAACGTCTGCGGCAAATTTACGCGCCTCAGCCTGCCAGTGACGTTGTTCTTCGTTGAGCGAAAAATCCATAATCTGTCCTTAGATGTCTTTAACTCAAGCCGCAAGTTTGCGTTGGTAGCCAGCAACGGATTCAGCAATCTGCAGCTTGGCCGCGCCATCGGTATCTTCCGAATGCGCAAAAATGAAACCGTCGTTCACATATTTTTGCAACGGCATATCGCGCATCACACCCATCGCGCCGAAGCACTCAGCGGCAAGCAAGGTCACTTCGTGCACCGCTTCCGCAGAGGCCACGCGCGCGATCACGTGTAATGGCAGTTCTGACAAGCTGCGGTCAGCAACGGCTTCGGGATGATCCAAGGCCCACGCCGCTTTCCATACCATGTTGCGCGAGAGTTCAAGTTTGATGGTGCAATCGGCAATCTTGGTGCCAATGGCCTGATGCTCCATGATATTGCGCCCACCCTGACGACGCATTTTGGCGTAATCCACTGCGGCATCGTAGCTGGCGCGACCCACGCCAAGGCTCACCGCCGCCATCGCCACCTGGTTACGCGCCAACAGTTTGCCGTCGGCAAACGGACATGCCCCTTCTTTACCCAGCAAATTCGCCGCAGAAACTTTGCAATCTTTCAATTCAATGGCTGCTGCTGTGCCGTGATGCCAGCGCGTCAGGGTGTTGTCCGGGCCACCAAATGCGCTGATGGTGTTTTGCACTTTGAAACCAGCAGTGTCGTGCGGAATCAAAAAGGTTGAAAGACCATTCATGCCTTTGCTGCCCGCACTGGTACGCACCTGCACGGCAAACAATTTTGCCAGCGGCGCATTCGATACCGCTTCAATGCGGCCATTGATTACCCAATCATTGCCCTGCTTCACTGCTGTGGGAATAACCAAATCTTCGTCGTAAGCATCGCGATGATAGGTCCAGCCGATTCCCGCTTCCATCGTGGTGCCCGCAAACGCCAGGTGGTAGTTGTCATCGTCGACAAACGCCTTTACGTGCCTGGCTTTTTGCTCGGCAGTCATCAGCGTATCGAACAGCGTGCGGCCCAGCGCAGCCGTAGTACCAAGAATCGTTGCCACATCCACTTCACCGGATGCCAGCTCTTCGAGCACGATGCACGTCGTCAGGTTATCCGCACCGGCGCCACCCGCGTCTTCGGACAATGCCAGTGTGCGTATGCCGAGTTGCGTGGCGCTTTTGAGCAGATTCGTCATCACCGGCTTTTCAAAGGGCTGCAGACGGTCTGGATGAATGGCGGCAGCTTTCATTTCGCGCTGCGCAAAATCGCGTAGGGTATCGCGCATTTCGAGCTGCTCAGGGGTCAGCGTAAGATTGAACATAAGTATTTGATTCCATTAAAAACTTCAGAAATAGGCCAGAACAATATAGCCCTGCCGGATGAAGGCGAGACTATAGCGGGAAGCGCGTTCGTTGAAAAGGCTAGAAAGGCTAGTAATGCGACTTGAAGCTGATCGCGTCGCGGTATTTGATATCTTCGAGATCGATGTACGAGCGCTTGGTCGCCTTGTCCACGGTGAACTGCATCTTGCGATTGGTTTCATTGCAGGCGCGAATGTCGATCAGTTCCAGCGCCTCTTTCACCTCCCACTCATGCGCGCCCGCGATACCTGCCGGCGCATAAATGATCGAACCGGCTTCGACTTCAAATTCCTTGCCGTTGATGTCCCGCACCGTCGCGTGACCCGAAATCACATAATACGTCGCTTCAATCGGATGCCAGTGCAATTGTTCATAGGTGCCGGGCTTGTAACTCGCGCGCCCGAGCCGCACACGGTCAGTCATAAACACTTCGGGCCATCCGATGAGCCGCGTGTAGGTCTGCCCGTCAGTCACGCCACGTGACCCTTTGTAGTCTTTTTCGTTAATCACCCGCAGGGTTGATTCCACTTCCATTTTTGGTGCTCCCGATTAAAATTATTCGCCAGTGAATTTGGGCTTGCGCTTCTCACGCCAGGCTTTGTGCGCTTCGTCTTTGTCCTTCGACATCTCCAGCACCATAAAGCGATAGGCGTCTGTCAGGGACGCATCTTGCAAGTTTGATATGTCCATGCCGCGAATGATCGATTCCTTGGTCAGGCTCACCGCCAACGGTGGCAGCGCAGCGATGTGCTCGGCGATCTCCTGCGTTTTGGCTTTGAGTTCTGCGTGCGGCACGTACCATTGCGCCACGCCCAGCCGGTACGCTTCTTCCCCTTTCAATGGAAATCCCATCGCCAGCCGCATGCCCATACCTTTGCCCGCGTAGCGCGCCAACCGCGTGCCGCCGCCGTAATTCGGAATAATCCCCAGCGCCACCTGCGGCAAGCGCCACTCGGATTTATCGGAAGCCACAATCAAATCACAGGCCAGACTGATGATTGCTCCGACACCAATCGCGTAACCATTCACTGACGCAATCACCGGCTTGGGGAAATCGCCCAGCAGATTCGCCGGGAACATGCGTGGCCGACGTAACTTTTTGACAAACTGCTTTGCGCCGCCGGTCACATGCGCATTGGCTTTTTTCAGATTAGCACCAGCCGAAAACGCACCACCGGATTCGTCGCCCGTTAGTATGACCACGCGCACATCGTCATCGTCCGTGGCCTTGTTCAGTTCAGCAACCAGACCCTCGTTGTAATCCTCATCCCAGGCATTGCGCACTGCCGGACGGCTGAGCGTCAGCGTGAGGATGTGTCCCTTCTTTTCCGCCAAGAGCGGCATACGCTATCTCCTTGTTTTTAAATATCTTTTCGTGAGCTATGCAGCCACTAGCGCAGGCGCCGGGTGTCCAGCCACTGCCAACATTGCCAGCGTGGTGGCGAATGCCTGCGCGTCGGTCAGTTGTTCCAGTTCAAGCACGGCATCGCAAATCGATTGAGCCCGTGCGGCGGTCAAAACGCCAATCGTATTCTGCATGAACTTCTCGATAATCGCATCAGCACTCGCTGGCTCATCGGGCAGAATATTGTCACGATGCCGCAGTTCGCGCCCGTCTTTCATCTTGACGATTACTTCGCCGGAGCGTGATTTTGGAAAACCCGGGTTCGGGTCTATCTCATAGCTGACCTTATTCGCCAGCTTCAGCAAATCCGCATCGGTATACGAAGGCGCCTCAATTTCATTCAGCCCAAATTTGCCACGCACCAGCGCGCACGCCACCGAGTACGGCAGGCTGAACTGCGCCGAATAGCTGCTCGCCGGTTTGAGTTTGGATGCGAGCGGTTCGCAAACCAGCGGCACTGCGGCATCCGCTATCAGCGTGCGTACCGATTCAACATTGTCCGCGCTAAACGGTTGCGATTGTTCCTTTGACAGTTTGATCGCGCAGTTCATGAACGCATGCAGTTGGTGGCAAGCCGGAAACAGCTTGATCGACGTGCGTGTGAATTCCCAGGTTTCGCCCAAACCTTCGACCACGGACTTCGGTTGCGCGCTGGCCTTATGCTCTCCAAGAAAGCAGGTGTAGAGGCCGAAGTGACCTTCATACGCTTGCGCCGGGCCGACGTAGCCTGCCCGCGCAAACGCGGCTGCGGTAATCCCCGAAGCGCCCGCCCAGCCCGGATGCAGCCGTTTGGTCCACGAGCCCTCCTGCAATGGCTGCAATGTCCCTGAGGTAACGGAAAGCGCCACACCCTGCGCCAGCGCGTGTTGCTCGGCATTAAGTTTCATCAGTCGGCCTGCGGCTACCGTGCTGCCGAAAACACCAGCGATACCGGTGGCGTGAAATCCCGCGTTGACAAAGCCCCCCTTGGCCGCAGCCGCAATTCGCGCAGAGATTTCCAGCCCGAGCAGCGTCGCCATCAACATGTCTTTGCCATTGGCTTTGGCGTGCACACCCATACCCAGCACAACCGGTATGCAACTCGCCGACAGATGCACCGAGCCCGGCAAGTAAGTGTCGTCGTAATCTAGACCGTGCACGAGTATACCGTTCATCACCACGGCGTCGCGCAGTGCGAGCCTCGCTTGATTGCCGATCACTACGCTATCGCCGGTGCCCAGACTGCTCAACGCCGACAGTGCAATGGGCGCAAACGGATAGCGAGAAGCGGCAAACGCCGTGCCGATGGCATCCAGCATCACCAACTTGGCACGTTCACGAACGGTCGGTGGAATATCGTCATAGCTGCGCGAGGCGACAAACTGCGCCACCTGCTGCGATAGCGTTGGGGATAAAATTTGGGTATTGCTCATGGTTGGTTGCTCTCGAATAGCTGTCGTTAATCCGCTTTCATGCCCACTGCCTGTATCACCCGCCTGTTCTGCTCCAGCTCGCGGTTGATCATTTTTGCGAATTCCTGCGGCGTATTTCCCACGGCGTCGGTGCCAGATGCGGCAAATTTGTCGCGGGTTTCAGGCTGCCGCAATACCGCTTTGATTTGCGTATGCAGATAATCCACGATCGGGGCGGGTAAATTGGCTGGCCCCAGAACGCCCTGCCATGGCGCTGTTTCAAAATCCTTTACACCCGCTTCCGCCAGCGTCGGCACATCAGGTAGATACGACACCCGCTGCTGACCTGACGTGCCCAGTATTTTCACACGACCTGTTTTAATGAACGCCATCACCGTTGGCGGTGTAGTAAATATGAGTTGCACTTCACCGCCGAGCAGTGCGGTTAAAGCGGGCGCACCTCCTTTGAACGGTACCGAAACCATTTTGGTATTGGTGAGCATCTTGAACAGCTCCGCCGCCAGCGCCCCGGAACTACTGGGCGTTGCGAGCGCTACATTCAGCACGCCCGGTTTCGCTTTGGCCAGCGCAATGAGTTCCTGCGTGGTGTTGGCAGGCACATTGGCATTTATAGCGAGCAACAACGGCTGCTGGCCGGCCAGTGTGATCGGCGTGAAATCCTTGTAGACATCGTACGGTACCTTGCGATAAATAAACGGCACAATGGTGTGAGCCGCGTAAGTGAACAACAGCGTATAGCCATCCGCCCGCGCGTTCGCAACGATTTCATTGCCCAGCACGCCGCCAGCGCCGGGGCGGTTATCGACCACGAAAGACTGGCCAACGGCTTCACTCAACTTGCTGACGGTGAGGCGCGCGATGATATCGGTGCCGCCGCCAGCGGCAACGGGCACGATCACTCGCACCGGGCGTTCGGGGTAACGTGCTGTGCCCTTGACTACGGATTGCGCGTGTGCGCCATCGACCGCCAACACGGCGGAACAGAAAAATATATTTAAAAACAATGCGTTACGATTCATATCGCGACTAGGGCCGACGCACGATCAAGGCGTCCAGCACCCGCGCACCCGCGCCAGCTTCATAAACCATCATGGGGTTGATATCGAGCTCCGAAATTTCATGCCGGAAATCATGTGCGAACCAGGACAAACGCACGATGGCATCCACCACGGCATTGCGATCCCGCGCTGACATGCCGCGCACGCCGGCCAGCAATTTCACGCCGCGCAGTTCGTCCAGCATTTCATTGGCTTGCCGGAGTGTGACCGGCGCTGCGCGATACGAAATATCTTTCAGCACCTCGACGTGTATGCCGCCCAGACCCGCCGCAATGATGGGGCCGAACACCGGATCCATGATCACGCCCAGCATCATTTCCACGCCTGGCCGTGCCATCTCCTGCACCAGCACGCCATTGATTTTCGCTTGAGGCGCGTACGCCCTTGCAGACTCGATGATGCTGTCGAACGCTTCGCTTACCGCATCCTTACCCGAAACGCCAAGGCGAATGCCGCCTGCCTCTGTCTTGTGTGCAATGTCCGGCGAGTCAATTTTAAGTGCAACCGGGCCGCCCATTTTGGCTGCAATAGCCGCAGCCTCTATTGCCGTTGCCGCCAGTGCCTCTTGCGTTACGGGCAAGCCGTAGCAAGCTAACAGTTGCTTGGCTTCGCGCTCGGTGACTTTCGGCCCCAAGGCCTTGAGCTGGCCTTCGGCCTTGGCGTAGTCAACGCCGGACGGACGCTCCGGTGTCAAAGCGCCTGATTTTCGCGCCAATACATATTGCCCAAAATCGTAGGCCGCCCGAATGGCGCGGGTGCATGGCGTGGCGTCGCGGTAGACCACTACGCCTTTATCAATGAGATCACGCGCTTTGTAGTCCTTGTCATCCATGCAGCCACCGACCCACAACATGGCCGTCTGTTTGCCGCATTGAGCCATGATCTCTACCGTCTGATCCATATTCTTTCGCGTAGGGAATGGCACGATGGGAATCATCACATCCACGCCGGGATCAGCGGCTATCGTTGTCAGTGCCTTGCGGTAAAAATCCTGATCGCCGGTGGCAGCCGAGGTGAGATCGGTCGGATTGCCCACTTTGCCGTAACCCGGCATCAGCTTTGCCAGCGCTTCCTGTGTCTCAGTGGCAAATGCGTTCCATTGCAAATCAAAAATAGCGCCGGCATCGGCCAGATTCACGATATTGCCGCCGGTGGGCGCTACGGCCGCCAAACCGCGCCCTTTGGGCCATTTACGATGGCGCAAAAACACCGCTGTTTCGTAAAGCTCGTTGCACTCGTGCACCTGTATTAATCCATACTGACGGCACACCGCTTTGATGATGTCGTTGTCGCCCGCAATAGTGCCGGTATGCGACGCGGCCGCACGACTGCCAGCATCAGTCGAACCGATTTTCAGGATGACCAGTGGTTTTTCCAGTTCGGCGGCCTCTTCCGCAAGACACCGGAATTTTTCGCCATTCTTGATACCTTCGATGGCGAGCAACACCACATTGGTGGTTTCGGAATGCAGCATGAAGCGCGCAAAATCCAGCGTATCAATGTCGGCCTCGTTGCCGCAACTGGCTTCGTAACTGATGCCGAGACCATGCTCCATGGTGCGCCACATCACGTTGATCTGCCCTAATCCGCCGCTGTGACTCACCACGCCGATATCGCCCGCCTTCGCATAGGTCTCGCGAATCGCCGCCGTGGATGTCATGGCGAAGCGGTCGATGAAATTCACGATGCCATTGCAGTTGGGGCCCATGAAACGGATACCCTTGGCATTGCCAAATTCGATCAGGCGTTTTTGGCGTGCACGGCCTTCGTCCGTACCTGACTCGGCAAAGCCGCCGCTGAAGACGGTAGCAAAACGCACGCCGATGGCCGCGCAATCTTCCAGCACATCGAACACGCGCTCGCTCGACACCACCAGCCCGACGTGATCCGGCGTCTCGGGCAAATCCTTGACGCCCGGGTAACACTTGAAACCGTAAATTTCCTTCAACCGCGGGTTGACCGGATAAATATTCCCTGCGAAACCAAAACGCGTCATCTGCTGAAACACGCGCCCGCCGAAATTTGTGGGATGGTCAGTGGCCCCCACCAGCGCGATGCTGCGGGGCGCCATCATTGGCGAGATATCGGGTAAATCGTTTACTGGTAAAGGTGCATTCATTGCATTTTATTTCCGTAAATGATCAGCAAACCCGCTGGCTGATCCCACCAAAGTTTTAACGCCTTGCTGATTTTCACACCAGCATTCCACGGTGACGCGCGGCCTGCCGCCTACATCGTCGTGGCTGGTCACCACGGCGCGGGCCGTCAACGTTTCACCCACGATCACCGGCTTGATGAACGACGCCGATACTTTGCCGCCTCTGACGAAACCTTCGCCGAGCCAGCTCGTCATCATTTGCGACACGTAGGCAGTAGACATCAATGCCTGCACCAGCGGTGCGGGAAAGCCCTTTTTCTTTGCCCATTCGACATCGGTATGGATTGAGTTGGGGCGCACGCCGGAATAGCAATCGATCTGACGCTGGCTGATGGTTTTTTTCAAGGGCGGCAGTTCCGTGCCAACTGCCAACAACTGCGGCTGACTAGCGGTTTTTGGCATGTTCATGCACTCCCGATTTCGGGAACAGCATTTGCGTGAATTGGCCGCGAACCAGAACCGTCCCGGTTTCTTCGTCGCGCGTTGCGAATTCGGTAACCATGTAATGACGTCCGCGCTTTTCGTATTTGTCGATCAGTTTTCCACGCGTGCGTACGCGCATACCGACGCGTAGTGGTTCCACAAACTCGTACTGCATTTTCGCGTGCAAACCGGCGGGCACGATGTATTTGCTGTGGCGCATGAACAGCGCCTGATTGCCCATTAAAACCGGATGGGTGATCTTTCCGCCGAAAGGCGAACTTGCGGGCGCGTCATCGCTGCCTTCGAAATACCAAGGGTCGTGATCCTCCACCGCGAAGGCAAACGTCTCCACGTCTTCAGGCTTGATCAGAAAATCATCGGACATGAACTCCTCGCCCACCGTCACCACTTCATAATTTATTTCTTTAAATTCAATCACTTATATTTTCCTTATCTATGCTGCCAACTGTTTGATCACAGTAGTTACGTCACTCACACCTTCCAGCTTCAACAACGTTTCGAGCAGGCTCGTGCGTTGCGCATCGTTCAAGCGCGCCGCAGTCAGCTCATGAAATTTCGCCAGCACGTCGGCATCGCTCAATTGATTTTTGGCATGACCGCGTGGATAGATCACCTCCTTGCTGAGCGTCTGCCCCGCTTTAGTACGTATGGTGACGCGGGCAGGCGCACCTTCTGGATACAGACTATCCAGACGGTCGTCGCTGCGCATTTCTATTTTGGCCATCAATGCAGCCACTGCGGGGTCAACCAATCGCGCATCGGAAAAAGAAGCATCGGTTACCGATCCGTCCAGCAGTGCCATCGCCACCACATACGGCATGCTGTGATCCGCAGTCTCCCGCGTGGAAGGCGCCCAGCGATTGGCGTCGGTGCCCATCATCATATGTGCAGCCTTATAGCCATCCACCACAATTTCCGCGATGTCTTCGACTTTCACTTGCGGCCGCAAATCCAGTGCGGCGAATACTGCCGATTGTCCGTGATAACAAATCGGCAAACACTTCAAATGGGTTTGCGTAATCAAATGTTCGTTGTAGGGCAAAGGCCAATCGTGACGGCCAATCACCTCCCACAGCCCGCCATTTCCTTCAAACACCGCTGTCGGCCCGGTGAAACCGTCCTGCGCCAGCTGCGCCGCGAACACGGCATTGCGTGAGGCGTTGGCGCCTGCGCAGCCCTTCCAATTCGACAAGGCGCCACGACGGGCCTGCGCCAGCGACATATTGGGCGCCAGCGCCATCGCCACCGCATTCGCCATCTGGTCACGCGAGAGTTTCAGCAACTTGCCTGCGCCCAGCACACAGCCGAGCACGCCATATACCGGCTGATCCCACCCCTTGGCATTGATATCGATGGCATTGCAGAAACTGCAATACACATCGTAAGCCAGCGTAATCGCGTTGATAACTGCTTTGCCATCGGCGTGAACGCTTTCGGCAACCGCAAGAATGCCCGAAATCATGTCACTCGGATGGCCGCGGCTCTTGCCTAGATAGGTATCGCTGATATCGAGCAAGCGCGTCATTACGCCATTGGCGAATGCTGCGGCTTCCGGCGTGGTTTGAATGTTGCTGCCCCACACCGTGGCCGGATTATCGGTACGGCTGCGCAGGGCCACCTTGCGCGCGAGCGCACTGGTCGGATTGTCGTATGCACCCAGCGCGCTTGAAAACGCATCAATTACACGCAGCTTGCAGGCATGCACCACATCGGGTGACAGCGATTCAAACGACGACTTCTGCGCAAAGCTCACCAGCGCTTCGGTTGTGACATCCCATCCTGCAACAGCTTGATCCACGGTAGTTCTCCTCTTCACTCTGGCTTTATACCTGCGACTTTGATCACACGTGCCCACTTTGCCAACTCGCTCTTGACGAGATTCGCCAGTTCGGCCTGTGTCCCCGTATCCCCATCGAGACCTTGCGCATCCATGACAGATCTCGCTTCAGCGTTCGCGATATTTTTACGCGTGAGTTCGTTTAAACGGCTGACGATCGGTTGTGCCGTGCCCGCTGGCGCAAACAACGCGTTCCATGCGGTTACTTCATAACCGGCAATGCCGGACTCATCCACTGTTGGCACATCCGGCAATACCGACGAGCGCTTCGCCCCAGTAACGCCCAGCGCAATCAGCTTGCCTTGCTTGACATGTGGCACCACCGTCGTGCTGCCGAAAGTCAGCGCAATTTGCCCGCCCAGCAAATCCGGCATCACCTGTCCGGTGCCTTTGTAGGGAATATGTGCCAGCTTCACACCAGCCATGTGGCCAAACAATTCACCCGCAAGATGCGTACCGCTGCCTACACCCACCGACGCAAAGTTGATTTGACCGGGTCGCACTTTCGCCAATGCAATCAATGACTTGACGTTGCGTGCTGGCAGCGATGGATGCGCCACCACAAAGAACATGTACGACGATAGTTTTGAAATCGGTTCGAAATCCTTGACCGGATCGTAGCCCACTTTGCGCTGCAAGCTCGGATTAACCGTGATGCTGCTTTGAACAATCAGCAACGTATATCCATCCGCCGGCGATTTGGCCACCAGTTCAACGCCAATCGAACCACCCGCACCCGGCCGGTTTTCAACGATGAATTGTTGCCCCAGATCGCCCGTCAGCGATTTGGCGAGCAATCGTGCCACCAGATCAAGTGAACCGCCCGGACTGAAGGGATTGATGATTCGCACGGGTTTAACCGGGTACGTCTGGGCGTTCACATGAATGCAGCTCAGTACGAGCGCTGCCGCCACACCACCTTGGACGCACCGGTGAAAAAATAATCGCAGCCTGCAATTTGCCATACGTAATCCACACCCGTTCCGAACGATCTACGCATTACATCATGCGCGGCAAGACTATGCCACAATGTGCATCGCAATATGAACTGCGCGCCATGTCAAATTCAGACGGAGTACTGCACGTGCAATACTCAACATCAAGGCGCAGATTTCTAGAGACAACAACGATGACAGCTACGGGCCTGGTTTTAAACGCTTTGAACTCGGCAGGGGCAGCCCATGCTGCACCCGAACCGATGTGGGTGCCCGCCCCAATTCCGCCGCAGGCGCCGGTGCAGGAAGGCATGGTCGATGTTGATGGATCACGGCTGTGGTACTGGGACACCGGCGGCAATGGCCAGCCGGTGATTCTGCTGCACGCCGGTACGCAAAGCGGCGCAGGATGGGTTTACCAGCAGCCTGCGCTGGCAATGGCGGGTTACCGGGTGATAGGTTATTCGCGGCGTGGTTATTACCGCTCGGATGCAGGTGATGCCAGCAATCCTGGTGTTGGCTCCGATGATCTACAGCGTTTGATTCAGCACCTGAAACTCGAAAGGGTGCATCTGGTTTCCGCCGCACAAGGTGGTTTTTTTGCCATTGATTACACACTGGAATATCCAGACAACGTGCGCAGTCTTGCAGTGATTTCGTCCTACATGGGCATTACGGAAGCCGACTACGCTGCGGTGAATACGCGGCTGCGGCCAAAATTTTTCGCCACGTTGCCGCATGATTTTCAGGAGCTGTCACCCTCATACCGCGCCGGAAACCCCGAAGGCTTGGCCGCGTGGCAAGCCCTGGAGCATCAGGCGATTCCCGGCAAACGCATCACGCCGAAAATGAAGCAGCCGCTGACATGGGCACGGCTGGAGTCGATCAAACACCCGACACTGCTGATGACGGGCGACTCCGATCTTTACACGCCACCATCGCTACTGCGCATGCAGGCACAACATATGCCGCACGCCGAGGTGCACATTGTGCGCGAGGCCGGCCACAGTCCTTATTGGGAGCAGCCTGTGACATTCAATCAGATTCTGCTGGCGTTTCTGGCGAAGCAGAAATAGTCAGCAGGATGCTCAGGCGTCGATGAAGGTCGTTTTAACCACCGATTCCCGTTGCAAAAATTGCTGCATCCAGGCATCCGTGCGCGGATGCCCTGTGCGCCAGCCGAAATCAGCGAATCGAAAATCAAGATAGGCCAACGCCGTGCCGATGCCGACATGCCCTATGTCGAACGGCGTGCGCGCAAGTGCATCCGCATCCGCCTCCATCACCTCCAGTGCATTGCGCGTCTTGAGCGCGAAGGTTGTCAGCCATTCCGGCGTTTGGCGCGCAACGGGCTTGCCGATCTCCGAGCGCCATAGCAGCAGTGCATCCAACAGGCCGTTGCCCAGCGCGTGACGGCGCAGCGCTGTCCAGCGTGCTTCCCCCTTGTTTGGCAACAACGGCGGGAAAAGCTTACCGTTGTATTGACTGTCGAGATATTCGCAAATCAGCAGCGATTCATGCAGCACGCGGCCATCATCCAGAATCAGTGTGGGAATTCTGCCCAGCGGGTTATAGCGCATGACTTCCGCGTTGGGTTTAGTCAGTGAAACCACCGACGGTATGCGCTCGATTTTATCAGCCAGACCCAGTTCATAAACGCAGATCATGACTTTGCGCACATACGGCGAGCGCGACGACCAGTGCAGTTTCATGCTGTTACTCCAGTTTGAGATTGATTTTACGAATCAGGTCACCCCATTTGCGCGCCTCAGACGTGCGGAATGCCTGAACATCTTCGACCGAGCTGCCGACCGCGCCGACGCCGATAGCGTAGAGCAAATCGCGTGTTTCAGGCGCGCGCAGCGAAGCAACCCATAACTTGTTGATGCGCTGAACAAGCTCGGGCGGGGTAGCGGCAGGCACGGCAACGCCGTACCAGCTATCCGAGCGCAAGCTAAGGTAGCCCGACTCAGTGGTGGTGGGCACATTCGGCAATTGCTTGATACGCTCGTTGCTGCTTACCGCCAGCGCCCGCATCTTGCCAGATGGCAGATAACCAATCACCGCAGGAACATCGAACAGCGCCACTTCGACATGGCCGCCGATCAAATCAACGATGGCAGGCGCAGCACCCTTGTATTGCACGTTGGTCATCTTGATGCCGGCCGACATCTTGAATAGCTCCGTACCCAGATGAATGAGACCACCGACCCCGATGATCGATATATTCAACTGGCCGGGCCGCCGCGTCGCGAGCTGCGCAAGCTCCTGCATGTTTTTCACCGGCAGTGAAGGATGCACCACGAAAATCTGCGGTACTGACACCGCCTGCGTGACCAGACTGAGATCGCGGTCTGGATCAACCAGCGGCTTGGTATACAGATACTTCGTGAATGACAGGGTGCTGCCAGACGAAAACCAGCTGGTGTAGCCGTCCGGGGCCGATCGTGCAACGTAGTCACCGGCAATGAAGCCGTTCGCGCCGGGCCGATTTTCGACAATAATGTTTTGGCCACTAATGTCAGTCATTTTCTTACCGATGATACGAGTCATCGTATCGGCTGGCCCACCCGCCGGAAATCCAACCGCAATGCGCATGGGCTTCGACGGATAACTTTGCGAGTAAGTCTGCATGCAAAACCCTTGCAACGCCAGCCCGGCCAGCATGGCTGTCTTCACTATCTTCATCTGCATACCCTCCCCGGACGCCACACTCTAGCACGCGACTCGCATCCTCGATTCCTGCGCGGTTACTTCGTGACGAGGCGACCGCGCAAAGCAGCAATAATCCGCGTCACAGATGAGCGTCAAGCATAAGAGTCGAGGAAAAGGGTCTTTACAAGACTATCGTTTAGTGATTGTATAATCATTCAACAAAAACAATTACTTACGTTTTGCTTACTAGCGCGTGTAGCCGCTTTCTGGCGACACGCTGATAGTCCAGCGGCACCGTCAATGTTCAAACTCTGGAGACCCCTATGTCGTCCGCCAATTCGTCTGCCATCGAATCCGTACTACACGAAAGCCGCGTATTCCCCCCGAGCGACGCTTTCGTCAAGCAAGCCAACATTTCCGGCATGGCGGCTTATCGAAAACTTTGCGCCGATGCAGAAAAAGATTTTGAAGGCTTCTGGGCGAATCTCGCACGCACGGAATTGCTATGGCAAAAGCCATTCACCCAGACACTCGACGAATCCCACGCACCGTTTTATAAATGGTTTCACGATGGCGAACTGAATGCATCGTATAACTGTCTGGACCGGCATCTGAAAACGCAGCCGGACAAGGTCGCGATCATTTTCGAGGCGGATGACGGCAAGGTCAGCACCATCACCTATCGTGAATTGCACCGTCAAGTCTGCGTGGCGGCGAATGGTTTGAAATCTCGCGGCATTAAACTGGGCGATCGCGTGATTGTGTATATGCCGATGTCGATTGAAGCCGTGGTGTGCATGCAGGCTTGCGCGCGCATCGGCGCAATTCACTCAGTGGTATTCGGCGGCTTTTCCGCCAAGAGTTTACAGGAACGCATTATCGATGCCGGTGCGGTGGCAGTACTGACGGCTGACGGGCAATTTCGCGGTGGGCGTGAGATTCCGTTAAAGCCTGCGGTGGATGAAGGGATAGCACTCGGCGGTTGCGAATCCATCCACAGCGTCGTGGTTTACAAGCGCACCGGCACCGCCGTTGCGTGGCATGAAAAGCGCGATGTGTGGCTGCATGATCTGGTGCTAGGCCAATCGGACGTTTGCGAACCCACCTGGGTGAACGCCGAGCATCCGCTGTTTATTCTGTACACCTCCGGCTCTACCGGCAAACCCAAGGGCATCCAGCATTCCACCGGCGGCTATTTGCTGTGGACCATTCTGACAATGAAGTGGACCTTCGACTACAAGCCTGCCGACGTGTTCTGGTGTACGGCGGACGTGGGCTGGGTTACCGGCCACTCATACGTCTGCTACGGCCCGCTGGCGTGCGGCGCGACGGAAATTATTTTCGAAGGCGTGCCGGTTTACCCCGACGCCGGTCGTTTCTGGAAAATGATTCAAAATCATAAGGTTACGGTATTCTATACCGCACCGACCGCGATTCGCTCACTGATTAAAGCCGGTGGCGATTTACCGAAGCAATATGATCTTGCGAGCCTGCGTATCCTCGGCACCGTGGGCGAGCCGATCAATCCTGAAGCCTGGATCTGGTATCACGAAACCGTTGGCGGCAGCCGCTGCCCGATTGTGGACACGTGGTGGCAGACCGAAACCGGTGGTCACATGATCACGCCGCTGCCCGGCGCCACGCCGACCAAACCCGGCTCGGCAACCTTCCCGTTGCCCGGCGTGATCGCCGATATTGTTGATGAAACGGGCCAATCCGTTGGCAAAGGCAAAGGCGGCATACTGGTGATTAAAAAACCCTGGCCGTCGATGCTGCGCACGATCTGGGGCGACCCGGAGCGTTTCAAAAAAACCTATTACCCGGAAGATTTTCAGGGCAAGTATTACCTCGCGGGCGATGGCGCAACCTACGATGACGAAGGCTACATCCGCATCATGGGGCGCATCGACGATGTGTTGAATGTGTCGGGCCATCGCCTCGGCACGATGGAAATCGAATCCGCACTGGTTGCGAACACAGCGTTAGTGGCAGAAGCCGCTGTGGTGGGCCGCCCCGATGATTTGACCGGTGAAGCGATATGTGCGTTCGTGGTACTAAAAGGCGCGCGGCCTACCGGCGACGAAGCGAAAAAAATCATCAAGATATTGCAGGATTGGGTGGGCAAGGAAATCGGCGCGATTGCCAAGCCGCGCGACATACGCTTCGGCGACAACCTGCCGAAAACGCGCTCCGGCAAAATCATGCGGCGATTGCTGCGTTCCATCGCAAAAGGGGAAGAGATTACGCAGGATGTTTCCACGCTGGAAAATCCGGCGATACTCGATCAGCTTAAACAAACCGTGTGAACGCCAGTCACATGAACCAGCCCAGCGAAAAAGGTCAACGCCTCGCGGCACTTTTCCTGCTGGGCGCGTTGCTATTTAACTTTCCACTCTTGCAATTGTTTGCACGCGACGGCACGGTGCTGGGCGTGCCGCTACTCTACTGCTATGTATTTTGCGCCTGGGCTGCACTGATCGGGTTGATGGCGTGGGTAGTTGAGCATCGCAGCCGCGACTAGGGAATCACCATGCTAACCGGCGGCATCATCGTCGTCGCCTCGTTCGCCTACGTGGCGCTGCTGTTCGCCATCGCGGCGTACGGCGACAAGCGCGCGGACGCGGGCCGCAGCCTGATTGCCAACCCGTACATCTATGCGCTTTCTCTGGCCGTGTACTGCACGTCATGGACGTTTTACGGCAGCGTAGGGCGCGCCGCCACCGGAGGTATCGGCTTTCTGGCGATCTACATCGGCCCCACATTGATGGCCGCACTGTGGTGGTTTGTGCTGATGAAAATGATCCGCGTCAGCAAGGCCAATCGCATCACATCGATTGCCGATTTTGTCGCGTCGCGCTATGGCAAGAGCCAGTTGCTGGGCGGGCTGGTGACCATCATTGCAGTGGTGGGCATCATTCCCTACATCGCGTTGCAACTGAAAGCCATATCAACCAGCTTTTCCATCATCCTGCATTACCCCGGCGTTGCCATGCCGGAAAAAACCGGCGCGCAATTATTTGTGGGCGACAACACGTTTTATATCGCGATGATGCTGGCCGCGTTCACCATTCTGTTTGGCACGCGCTATCTCGACGCTACGGAGCGTCACGAGGGCCTGGTTGCGGCGATTGCCTTTGAATCCGTAGTGAAGTTAGTCGCGTTCATCGCGGTGGGCGTGTTCGTGACCTACAGCATGTATGACGGATTCGCAGATATTTTCCAGCGCGCCAGTGCGAATCCGCAATTGAAGTTGCTGATGACGCTCGGTGGCGATTTTGGCAGCTATACCTCGTGGGCATCACTCACGATGCTGTCGATGTTCGCCATTCTATTTCTGCCACGCCAGTTTCAGGTGGCGGTAGTTGAGAATGTTGATGAGCGACATTTGAATAAAGCCATCTGGTTGTTCCCGCTGTATTTGCTGGCGATCAATATTTTTGTGCTGCCGATTGCACTCGGCGGCTTGATGCACTTTCCAATGGGCGGCGTCGATGCCGATACCTTTGTGCTGACTTTGCCCATTTCACAGCAGCAGGCGTGGATCGCCATGCTGGCATTCGTAGGCGGCTTATCTGCCGCCACCGGCATGGTCATCGTTGAAACCATCGCGCTGTCCACGATGGTGTGTAACGATCTTGTGATGCCCTTGCTGCTGCGCACGCCAGGCCTGCGATTGGCAGAGCGGCATGATTTATCGCGCTTGCTGCTGGGCATACGGCGCGGTGCGATTGTGGGCATATTGACCCTCGGCTACGTTTATTTCTTTCTGGCAGGTGAGGCGTATGCCCTTGTTTCCATTGGATTAATTTCATTCTCTGCGGTAGCGCAATTTGCCCCTGTGATTATCGGCGGGCTGTTCTGGAAAGGCGGCACACGGCTGGGCGCGATCAGTGGATTGGGCGCGGGCTTTTGCGTGTGGCTGTATACCTTGCTGCTGCCGTCATTTGCAAAATCCGGCTGGATGCCCGTGATGTTTTTGTCGCAAGGCGCCTGGGGCATCGATCTGCTGAAGCCGCAGCAACTGTTCGGGCTGCAAGGGCTGGATGAAATTTCACACTGTCTGTTCTGGAGCATGCTGGTCAACATTGGCCTCTACATCACGATCTCGCTGCTACGCCGCCCGGATGCGGCCGAGCACACGCAAGCCACTTTGTTTGTCGACGCGACCGCACCGGCGCGAGTGAGTGGCTCGCGCTTCTGGCGCGGCACTGCGTCGCTGGATAGTCTGCTGGCATTGCTGGGCCGTTTTTTAGGGCCGGAGCGCGCACGCGAAGCCTTCATCACCTACGCCCGAAGGCGCGGTGCGGAGACACTGGCCGCGCTGCCGCCCGACGCCGACACGGTGCATCACGCCGAATCGCTGCTCTCCGGCGCCATCGGCAGCGCCAGCGCACGTGTGATGATTGCCTCGGTGGTTGAGGAGGAACCGCTCGGCATCGGCGAAGTCATGCACATCATTGACGAAGCCTCGCAAGTGCTGGCGCACAGCCGCCAGCTTGAACGTCAATCGCGCGAACTCGAAGCCGCCACCAATGAGCTGCGCAGCGCCAATCTGCGGCTGACCGAACTCGATCAACTGAAAGACGATTTTATTTCCACGGTCACGCACGAGCTGCGCACACCGTTGACCTCGATACGCGCGTTCTCCGAAATCCTGCGTGACAACCCGGCGCTGGATTTGCCGCAACGTGAAAATTTTCTCGGCATCATCATTCGTGAATCGGAGCGGCTTACACGTCTGATCAATCAGGTGCTTGATCTTGCCAAACTCGAATCCGGCGGTGGTGAATGGCAAACCATCCCGTTTGATTTACGCGATGTCATTGATGAATCGCTGCATGCCACCAGCCAATTGTTCAAGGACAATGGGGTTAGCGTGGAAACCACTTTGCCCCCAACCGCACCAGAATTGCTAGCCGACCGTGATCGCGTGATGCAAGTCATGCTCAATCTCTTGTCGAATGCCGCAAAATTCTGTACGCCGCAGCAAGGCCGCGTACACGTAACCCTGCACCAAGAAGTAACTGCATTGCGTGTTGATGTCGCCGACAACGGCATCGGCATCCACATTGAAGATCAAGCCGTCATCTTCGACAAATTCCGTCAGGCCGGCGACACGCTCACTGAAAAACCCAAAGGCAGCGGATTGGGTTTAGCCATCTCGCGACAGATCGTTGAACACCTCGGCGGCAAACTATGGGTCACCAGCGTAGCGGGTGCAGGCGCTACTTTTTCGTTCACCTTACCCTTGCCGCAGCAGCGATGAGCCAACGCATACTGATCGCCGAAGACGATCATAATATATTGATTTCAATAGACTTTTTATTAAAGGCCGCGGGCTATACCGTATTGACCGCCAGCGACGGCGTGAGCGCTTGGGCAGCACTCGAAGATCAACGTCCGGATTTAGTCGTGCTCGACATTATGCTGCCCGCGCTGGATGGCTACGAATTGTGCAAACGCGTGCGCGCCACACCTGCGCTGCAAGCGATAAAAGTGGTGATGTTAAGCGCGCGCGGGCGCGAAGCCGAAATTGAAAAGGGTTTGCAATTGGGCGCTGACGCCTACCTGCGAAAACCGTTTGGCACGCGCGAATTGCTGGATACCATTGCGCGCTTGCTGGCAGCAGCTTGATACTGTTACCGCGCCGGATTCCCATGCAGTCAATTCAGTTTTTACAGCAGCCATGAAACCCATGATAGTCGCGTTACTGTTGGCCGTATTTTCGGCAGCCGCCACGCCCGCGCTGTCCGCGCAGCCTGTGAACGATACGGCTGTCAGCTATCCCTCAAAACCAGTACGCTGGGTCGTGGGTTTTGCGCCCGGCGCCTCCAACGATATTGTCGCCCGCACCATCAGCGCGCGCCTCGGCGAAGCTTGGGGCCAGCAGTTCATCATTGACAACCGCACCGGCGCAGCAGGCATGATCGGTGGCGAGATCGTCGCGCGCTCCGTGCCGGACGGCTACACGCTGCTGCTCGCAACCGGCGGGCCGAACACCATTGCCCCGCTGCTCACGCGCAAGCCCGTGTATCGCGTGGAGGATTTCGACTACGTGTCGGTGATGGCCTATACGCCGCTCATCATCGCGGTGACACCGTCGTTTGCACCGAAAACACCGCGCGACCTGGTAGAACATCTGAAGGCAAATCCCGGCAAAACAAACTGGGGCTCGGCGGGCGTCAACAGCAGCCCGCACGTGGGGTTTGCAAGCTTTACGCACGCCACTGGAACGCGCGCGACGCATGTGCCATATAAGGGCGCAGCGGTGGCACTCATTGATGTGGCCAGCGGACAGATCGACGCGATACACACCACCGCAGCATCCGCCGAAGCGGCAGTTCGCAGCAATCGCGTGCGCGTGATCGCGGTGGCGGGGCCAAAGCGCGTGCCGGTAATTCCAGATGTGCCGACGCTCGTCGAATCCGGCATAAAAGGCGGCGACTCGCTGGTGTGGTTTGGCATGGCCGTGCCGCTGAAGACACCGCCAGTCATCGTGCGCAAGCTCAACGCGGGCGTCACCAATGCCCTCGCCATTCCGGAAGTTCAGCGTCGCCTGACCGATCTGGGCATGGAGATCGTCGGTGGCTCACCCGAAGCAGCGGCAAAATTCGTGCGCGACGAAGCTGGACGGATACGTAGCCTGATCAAGGCCGGGGTGCTGAAGCAGGAGTAGCGACGATCAGGTATAAGCATGCAATGCGTTTTATCAGGTTTCGCGTTCCGCCATTCATGGACGATCAAAATGATGAAAACCATAGTATCTAAAAACCGGGTGACACTGGACTTTTTGCGGCGCCACTAGCGGTGCAAATCAGGGTTTTTGCGCTGCCGTAACGAACAGCGAATAACGAAATTAGCTGAAAGGGCGAACATGAATAAAGTCGTAACCTCGGCCGAGCAGTCCATCGCGGACATGCCTGACGGCGCTACCGTTGCGTTGTCGGGCTTTGGTCTTGGTCACCGGTTTCCCAACACGCTGTTGCAGGCGCTGCGCCACCAAGGCACAAGGCAACTCACGCTGGTGTGCAATTCCCTGGGCAACGCGGGCGAGAAAGGCCAGTTGCTGGTGGAAAACAAGCAGGTCAAAAAGATCCTCGCGTCGTTCTCCGTGCGCCCCGGCACGCGCACACCTGCGGAAACGCAGATCATCGCGGGCGAGTTGGAGGTGGAGCTGATTCCGCAGGGCATTCTGGTCGAACGCTGCCGCGCGGGCGGCGCGGGAATTCCGGCCTTCTATTCGCCGACCGCTGCCGACACCGAGCTGGCTATAGGCAAGGATATGCGCTACTTCAACGGCAAGGCGCATGTGCTGGAACACGCCATACACCTGGATTACGCACTGCTGAGCGGCTATCGCGCCGACCGCGCGGGCAATGTGCAATTTCGCGGCGGCGCGCGCAATTTCAATCCGTCGTTCGCCAAGGCCGCGCGCGTGGCAATTATCGAAGTGGATGAAATCGTCGAGACTGGCGAGATACCGTCTGAGTTGATCGATCTGCCCGGCATCTTCATCGACCGCGTGGTGCAGAACACGCATTTCATCGACGCGCGCAAACTGTCGCGCAGCGGCAAGCGTGCGGCGGATACCGCGCGCAGTTATCTCGGCAAGCCGGGCCTGACCCGTGCCGCCATCTCCCGCAACGCCGCGAAAATCGTGCGCAACGACAGTTACGTCAATCTCGGCACCGGCATTCCCACCGAGGTTTCCAATTACCTTGAGGGCCGCGGCGTGTGGCTGCACGCGGAGAACGGCGTGCTCGGTTACGGCGGCACTGTCACCGGCGACGCCATCGACCCCGACGTGTTCAACGCTGGCGGCCAGTTTGTGCAACCCATCGCGGGCACGTCCTACTTCGACAGCGTTACCTCCTTCGAGATGGCGCGCGGCGGCCATATCGACACCGTTATCCTTGGCGCTTATGAAGTCGATCAGGATGGCAACGTCGCCAACTGGAGTCTCGCTGACGCCAAACGCGGCGGCATCGGCGGCGCGATGGATTTGGTGGCAGGCGATGCCGAATTGATTATCGTGCTGGAGCACCGCGACAGCAAAGATCGACCCAAGCTGCGCAAGCATTGCACTTTTCCGCTGACGGCACGTCGGCGCGTCAACTGGGTGGTCACTGATCTCGCCGTGCTGCACTGGGTGGACGGGCGTTTTGTGCTGGAGGCCGTGGCGCCCGGATTCACTTCCGAAGACATTGTTGCGCTGACGGAAATGGAATTTGCCGTAGCGCCCACACTGGCGATCATGGAAACAGCCTGATCTCACTGTGGGAATAATGCAGTTAAATCACCAGGAGCAGTCGATGAAACGATCACCTTTGATTCTGAGCGTGCCGATGCTGTGCGCCCGTCTGTCGCTGCATGCACTGGCCGTGATCGGGCTGCTGCCATCCGGCAGGGTGCGCCCGCTTGCGGTGACCAGCGCGCAGCGCGTGCCTCAACTGCCCACAGTGCCCACGACAAGCGAAGCGGGATTTCCCGCCGTGCGCTCGGAGGGCTGGTACGCGTTTGTGGCGCCGGTAGCAACACCGACGGAAACGCTAAGCCGGGCGCGCCAGTTGATCACGGCGGCGCTGCGTGCGCCGGATACGCGCGAACGCCTCAATAGCATCGCCGCGATGCCCGTCGGCAACACGCCCGATGAACTGCGTGTCTTTTGGCGCGCTGAGAGCCTTTTAAGTGGGGCGAGTTAATCAAGGCGATTGGCCTCAAGCCTGAATAGGCACAGCCGCAGGGTCAATAGGCATTCCAATCTGTAACTTATTGATTTTATTGAAATTATTTTGATCAAATCATGAGCGCATACAATACAAGTCAGGAGGCATCGCACGATGAGTATCAAAGGCAAAGCCTATATCGGGGGAATTTACGAACACCCCTCGCGCAAGATCGACAACAAGTCGATTGCAGAGCTTCACACGGAATGTGCCAAGGGTGCGCTGGACGACGCGGGTCTGACGTTCAAGGATGTTGACGCCTATTTCTGTTCCGGCGATGTGCCCGGCTTGGGCGCACTCAGCATGCCCGACTACATGGGGCTGACCGTCAAGCGACAGGACTCCACCAATACCGGCGGTTCCTCTTACCTGTTTCACGTCGGCCATGCCGCCGAGGCGATTGCCGCCGGTAAATGCAAAGTGGTTCTCATCACTTGCGCGGGCTTCGGTCGCCGTGGCACAGCGGTGCGTGAACGCGGCGGACCCGATGCGCCGTTTGAATATCCCTATGGCCCGGTGACGGTGAATCTGTATGCCATGGCGGCGCGGCGCCACATGCACGAGTACGGCACCACCAGCGAGCAACTGGCGTGGGTCAAGGTTTCGGCCTCGCACCACGCCCAGCACAATCCCCATGCCTTTCTGAAAAAGGTTGTGACGGTTGAAGACGTGCTCAACTCGCCGATGATTGCCGATCCACTGCACCGCATGGATTGCTGTGTGGTAACCGACAGCGGCGGCGCGGTGCTGGTGGTGGCGCCGGAAATCGCGCGACAACTGAAAACACCCAGGGTCAAACTGATCGGTCAGGGCGAATCGTCCAAAGGCCAGATGGGTGGCCATGTCGATCTGACGTACACCGGCGCGGTGCGCTCCGGCCCCGTCGCTTTCGCCGAAGCGGGCGTCACACCCGCCGACATCAAATATGCCTCCATCTACGACAGCTTTACCATCACCGTGGTGGAAACTATCGAAGACCTTGGGTTCTGCAAAAAGGGCGAAGGCGGCAAGTTTGTGTCCGATGGCAACCTGATTTCCGGTGTGGGCAAGCTGCCCTTCAATACCGACGGCGGCGGCATGTGCAACAACCATCCGGTCAATCGCGGCGGCATTACCAAAATTATCGAGGCAGTGCGGCAACTGCGCGGTGAGGCTCACCCGAAAGTACAAGTTAAAAATTGCGATATCGCGCTTGCTCACGGCACCGGCGGTTCACTCGGCACGCGGCACAGCAGCGCAACCATGATCATGGAAAGGGAGTAATACGAATGGCTACTGCATATCAGGACAGAAAAATCCCGGTCGCGCCGCTCAACGCGGGAGATGCGCCGTTTTTTGAAGGTGCTGCAGCGGGCAAGCTGATGGTGAAGTACTGCAACGACTGCAAGCAATACCACCACTATCCACGGCCGATGTGCCCGTTCTGCTACTCGACCCACACCGAGTGGCGGCAGGCCAGGGGCACGGGCGTGGTCTACAGTTTCAGCATTTCGCGCGCAACAGGGCCGATTCCCTACGCGATAGCGTACGTGACGCTGGACGAAGGCCCGACCATCATGACCAACATCGTTGAGACTGATCTCGACACCATCCAGTGCGGACAAAAGGTGACGGTGGTGTTCAAGCCCACCGAAGATCCCAAACTTGCGGTACCCATGTTCAAGCCCGCCTAGATCAAGAGGATTTCACGGTGACCATCAAAGGCAAAGCCTATATCGGCGGGATTTTCGAGCACCCCGCCCGCAAGCTCGGCAACGATATTTCGCAGGCCGAGCTGCATGCACAGTGCTCAAAGGGCGCGCTGGAAGACGCTGGTCTTTCGTTCAAGGATGTTGACGGTTATTTCGGCGCGGGTGACATCCCCGGCGGACTTCTGAGCATGGTGGATTATCTAAACCTGACTGTAAGGCATCTCGATCAGACTTACACCGGCGGTTCTTCGTACCTTTACCTCGTAGCACACGCTGCCGAGGCCATCGCGGCAGGCAAATGCAGCGTCGCCCTTATTTCGCTGGCTGATTTCGGCCGTCGCGGCACGGCAGTACGCGACCGTGGCGAGGGCATAGCCGAGCAACCTTTTGAATATCCTTTCGGCCCCGTTACGGTGAACCTGTACGCCATGGCGGCGCAGCGCCACATGTATCAATATGGCACCACCAGCGAGCAACTCGCGCAGGTCAAGGTGGCGGCTTCGCACCATGCGCAGTGGAACCCCAACGCCGTAATCCGGAAAGTCTTGACCACCGAAGACGTACTCAATTCACCGATGGTCGCCGACCCGCTGCACCGCATGGACTGCTGTGTGGTGACCGATGGCGGCGGTGCGGTCGTCGTAGTTTCGCCGGAAATCGCCAGACAATTGAAAAAACCCAAGGTCAAGCTGATTGGCGTCGGCGAATCATCCAAAGACCAGATGGGCGGCAAGATAGACCTGACCTACACCGGCGCAGTGCGCTCCGGCCCCATCGCTTTCGCCGAAGCGGGCGTCACACCCGCCGACATCAAATACGCCTCCATCTACGACAGCTTCACCATCACCGTGGTGGAAACTATCGAGGACCTGGGTTTCTGCAAAAAGGGCGAGGGCGGCAAGTTTGTGTGCGACGGCAACTTGGTCTCCGGCGTGGGCAAGCTGCCCTTCAACACCGACGGCGGCGGCATGTGCAACAACCATCCGGGCAACAAAGGCGGCATCACCAAAGTCATCGAGGCCGTGCGCCAGTTGCGCGGCGAGTCCCATCCCAAAGTGCAGGTCAAGAACTGCGACATCGCGCTGGCCCACGGCACCGGCGGCTCACTTGGTACGCGCCATGGCAGTGCTACGCTGATTATGGAACGTGAATAGCCTCCGTGGACCGGTCATGAGCGTCTTGCAGCGCGCAGTTAGCATCCTGAACCGTTACGTCATTGCCGTCTGCCTCATTGGCTTGACCGCCACCACGGTGGCAGCCGCTACGGCTGAACGCGAGCAATATCCAAACCGCTCGATTCGCCTGGTAAATCCCTTCGCGCCGGGCGGTATCGTTGACACCTCGGTGCGCGCAGTCCTGCCGCATGTGGTGCAAGCCTGGGGGCAGCAGGTTGTTGTCGATAATCGGCCGGGTGCAGGCACCAATATTGGCACGGAAATCGTGGTGCGGGCGCCACCCGATGGCTACACGTTGTTGGCGACGACGGGTTCGCTCTCGACCAACCCGAACTTCTACCCCAAGCTCTCGTTCAAGCCCACACGCGATCTCGCGCCCGTCATTCTGCTTGCGCAAACTTCTGGCGCGCTGGCCATTCACACGGGTGTGTCAGCGAAAACTTTGCCAGAGTTCATTGCGCTGGCACGCACACAACCGGGTCAGCTCACAGTGGCGTCGGCGGGTACCGGTACCTCCACGCATTTATCCATCGAATTACTGAAATCGCTGGCGAAGATTGACGTCGTGCATGTGCCATTCAAAGGTGGTGGTGGGGGCATCGTCGGCGTTATGGGCGGGCAACTTGCTGGCGTAATGACGGTACTCACGCTGGTGTTGCCGCATCATAACGCCGGCAAGGTGCGCATCCTGGCGGTGACGACAACTACGCGCAGCCCATTGGCGGGCGACATCCCCACCTTTGCCGAGGCGGGTGTTCCCGGCTATGAGGCGGCTGCCTGGGTGGGCCTGTTCGCCCCGCGTGCCACGCCCCAGCCCGTACTCCGAAAATGGAATGCCGAGATTAACCGGATTATCCGCGAGCCTGAAGTGATAGAGCGTTTCAAGGCGACTGGCCTGATCGCGCGTGGCGGCAGCGAACAGGAATTGAGCGCCTACTTCCTGAAGGAAACTGAACGCTGGGCGGCTGTGATCAAGGCCGCTAATATTGCGATCAACCCCTAGTCGATACCATGCGATACCACTGCGAGCTAAGCCGCATGATCAATCACATACCCCCGCCCATAATGCGTGCGCACCTCCACCCCTGAACCGGCGAGTTTTTTGCGCACGCGATGGATATAAACTTCAATCGCGTTGTGGCTGACTTCTTTGTCGTAGTTGTATAGCTGCTCCACCAACTGTTCTTTACTCACCACACGGCCAAATCGCCGCAGCAGAATTTCCAGCACACCGGCTTCGTGCAGCGACATTGGCAGCGGTTTGCCGGCCACACTGGCCACACGGCCCACGGTATCAAAGATCAATTCCCCGTATTGCAGGGTGGGCGTTGCTACGCCAGTGCCACGCCGCAGCAATGCGCGCACGCGCGCCTGTAACTCACTCAGGCTGAAGGGCTTAACCAGATAATCATCAGCACCCAGATCCAGTCCGGCGACTTTTTCCTCGGGCTGCTCTCGGCCCGATAAAATCAACACGGGCAGTGAGGTATTGCGTTTGCGCAGCCGCCGCAGTACCTCAAGACCATCAATTTTGGGCAATCCCAGATCAAGTATCAGCAGCGCAAAATTATCGCTCTTGAGCGCCTCATCCGCAGCAAGCCCGTGCGCCACATGGTCCACCACATAGCCCGCCTGCGTCAGCGAAAACCGCAGCGCTTCTGACAACGCGGTGTCATCCTCTGCAATCAGTATGCGCATGCTCCCCTCCAGAAATTCCTTTCAAAATTGCTGTGCCGCAACAAATTCAGCACTTGGCGACATCTTGTAACTTGTTGTTTTTATTATATTTTTACCACATTCCGCACGTTCGTCAGTATGCGGCATTCACATAAAAGTTCAGGTTTCTGTAAGTAACTTCCATTACGATCATTGTGCTCCAAGCGGGCGTCTGCAAACACGGCACCCGTTTGATCAAGGCTTCTAATAACCAATACTGTAACGGGTCTTGAGCATTTGATAAATCAGTTCATTCAACCAAGGAGGGTTCCATGCAACCTAGCGTAAAACACCAGGAATACTGGCGAAAAAATCTGGTCATCACCGCAATATTGCTGGCAATCTGGTTTGTTGTCACGTTTATCGAGGGCTGGTACGCACGTGAGTTGAACAGCATGACGTTCCTCGGCTTTCCACTGGGCTTTTACATGTCCGCACAGGGATCGCTGGCAATTTATGTCGTGATTATCGGCGTCTATGCCCTCTACATGAAAAAACTCGACAAAGAATTCGGCGTTGATGAAGGAGACCTCGAATGAGCCAAGCCCAAACCCACAGCGCGTTTAATTCGCAGCTGAAAAAATATTACACCTTTTACACCGGCGGCTTTATCGCGTTTTTGATTTTCCTCGCGATTGCCGAGCAGATGGGCATGTCACGGCAAATGATCGGTTACATTTTCCTCGCTGCCACCATCGGCCTGTACGCGGGCATTGGCATCATGAGCCGTACAGCCGATGTCTCCGAGTACTACGTTGCGGGCCGCCGCGTACCGGCGTTCTTTAACGGCATGGCAACGGGTGCTGACTGGATGAGTGCCGCGTCGTTCATTGGCATGGCGGGCACGCTGTACCTCTCAGGCTTTGACGGACTTGCCTTCGTGATGGGCTGGACCGGCGGCTACTGTCTGGTGGCATTCCTTCTGGCACCGTATCTGCGCAAATTCGGCCAGTTCACCATCCCGGATTTTCTGGGTGCGCGTTATGGCGGCAATATCATCCGCTCAATCGGCGTGATCGCAGCGATAACCTGTTCGTTTGTTTACGTGGTGGCGCAGATCTACGGTGTAGGCCTGATTACCAGCCGATTCACGGGCTTGGAGTTCGGCGTCGGCGTGTATGTCGGTCTCGCGGGCATTCTGGTTTGCTCCATGCTCGGCGGCATGAAAGCGGTCACCTGGACACAAGTTGCGCAATACATCATTCTGATCATTGCGTATCTCACGCCGGTGGTGTGGCTCGGCCTCAAGCACACGGGCATCCCCGTGCCGCAAGTGGCCTACGGCCCGGTGCTGCAAAAAGTGGGCGACCTTGAAAAGAAGATCACCGCTGATCCCAAAGAGATTGAAGTTCGCAATATCTTCAAGGAACGTGCTGCCACCGCCAACGCCGGCTTGAAAGACCCCGCCAAAGGCTACGCCGACGGCAAGGCCAAGCTCGAAAAAGCAGTGGCTGATGCCAAAGCAATCGAACCCGCCGATGCAGCCAAAGTAGCTGCAGCCGAAAAAGCGCTGGGAGGCTATTACAAAGACGAAGCGGCAGCCAAAGCACAGTGGAACAAAGACAAGGGCCTCGGCGCACGCGCAGCCCCGCCACGGCCGCATGCTGAGCCTTACCCCGGCAAGGATGAAGATGCACGCTTCACGGCGAAGCTCAACTTCCTCGGTATTGTGTTCTGCATGATGTTCGGCACAGCCGCCCTGCCCCACATTTTGATGCGCTATTACACGACACCGAGCGTGCAGCAGGCGCGCGTATCGGTATTCTGGTCGCTGTTCTTCATCTTCCTGCTGTATTTCACTGCGCCTTGCCTTGCGGTGCTGGCGAAGTTTGACGTGTACACCAATCTGGTCGGCAGTAGTTTTGCATCGCTGCCCGCATGGGCTGCGGCTTGGGCCAAGGTTGATCCGAGCCTGCTCAACATCACCGACATCAACAAAGACGGCATCGTGCAACTCGCCGAAATCGTGATCGGCGGCGACTTGATCGTGCTGGCAACGCCAGAAATCGCGGGCTTGCCATATGTGGTTTCCGGCCTGGTTGCTGCTGGTGGTCTGGCTGCGGCCCTCTCTACCGCTGACGGCTTGCTGCTGACGATTGCCAATGCGCTGTCGCACGATCTTTACTACAAAATGATCGACCCGCAAGCCACCACCAAAACGCGCGTAACGATTTCCAAAGGGTTGTTGGTGGTTGTCGCGGGTGTTGCTGCCTACGTCACATCACTCAAACCCGGCGACATTCTGTTCCTGGT
This sequence comes from Betaproteobacteria bacterium, assembly GCA_947486575.1. Lineage (GTDB taxonomy): Bacteria > Pseudomonadota > Gammaproteobacteria > Burkholderiales > SG8-41 > UBA5216. The sequence continues at coordinate 35,937 of CANKUB010000006.1, forward strand.
GGGTGCTGCGTTCTCGCTGGCGGCATCGGCATTCTTTCCACCGCTGGTGCTCGGCGTATTCTGGAAGCGCGCCAACAAGTGGGGTGCCATTGTTGGCATGCTGGCCGGATTGGGCGTATGCCTGTATTACATGATGCGCACCTACCCGTTCTTCACCAATATGGGCGTGCCGAAGATGGATTTGTGGTTCGGGCTTAACCCGATTTCGGCTGGCGTGTTTGGCTTGCCGGTAGGCTTGCTCACCATCTTTATCGTGAGCCTGCTGACCGCACCGCCCAATGAAGAGACGCAGAAGCTGGTCGAGCACGTGCGTTACCCCAATCTGGTGGGTGACACGTATCAATCGCAGGCAAGCTGATCGTTGTTGGCTATCAACAAAGCCCGCTTCGGCGGGCTTTGTTTTTGGACTAAAATCCCCCAATGAACATTCAATCCTGGTGGCACTTTCGGCGTGTGCAGTTTTTCCTGTTCGTCAACAAGCCGGATCAAGCCATGGCCGCACTGAAAGACGTTTTGTCGGTAGAGCCGTCCAACGTGCTCGCCGCGAATTCGCTGGGGTTTCAGTACGGCGAAAAAGGCGAATACGATTTGGCCGCTGCACAATTTCAGTCTGTACTGCGCATCAACCCGGATGACGCCAATACGCAATTCAATCTGGGGTTCATATGCCAGAAGCAGGCACGCCACGACGATGCGGTTGCGTTGTTTGAATCCGCCGTAAAAAATAATGCCACACTGGACCGTGCGTGGTTTGGCCTTGGCATGTCACAAGTCGCGCTGCACCAGCGCGAAGCCGCGGTCACATCGTTTGAGCACGCTGCCAAACTGCAACCCATGAACCCGCATGCCCTGTATGAACTGGGCGTGCAATATCACGCGCTGGGCCAGCATGAAAAAGTCGCTGACGTAATTGAGCGGTTAAAACAATTTGATCCCAAAGCCACCGCGCAATTGATCACCGCAACACAAACCTGACACCGTCAAAACCATGTACCAGCTCGTCATAATACTCAAAGCAATCAATGAGATAGCATTGCTCTCGCTACTGGCGCAAGGGTTGCTCTTTTTGTTTGCGGGCGCTAAGCGGGATAGCAACGCAATCTACTTCATCTTCAAAACTCTCACCTCGCCTGTGATGAAATTCGCGCGCCTGATAACGCCGCGCTTCGTTCTTGATCAGCACATCGGCTTCGTCGCCTTGTTTATCTTGCTGGCTGCGGAAGCATTGTTGATCGCCGCAAAAATATACCTGTATATCGAGGCAAGCGGCGCACGTTGATAACGCGACGCCGGAAAGCAGTCGCAATCTGTTAAAATCACACCCCCGGAGAGATGGATGAGTGGTTTAAGTCGCACGCCTGGAAAGCGTGTGTACGTCGAAAGTCGTACCGTGGGTTCGAATCCCACTCTCTCCGCCAGTTCGATGTTCAGCAGCTTCCAATAACATCTCATAAAATCCAGTAACCGTATGTTTTTAAACAAAAATAATAATATTCTTGTTTAAGGACGACCTAAGTCACTTGCTGACATGCGACGGTAACTTTCGCAATAGTTACCGCCACTCATCCAGGCGTTACCGTCAATATTGTTACCCTAAGCGAACGGCAGTGGCACCCTACCTGTTCTGTGACGAATAACTACGCTTGGACGGTGTCCGCATGCAGCTACACGCCTGGCGCGTGTTTTGTCGGGCTAGTGCATCTACACCGCCCCCTTGGCACGCAGCACCGCAATGGCCGCAGCATCGTAGCCCAGACCTTTAAGCACCGCGTCCGTGTGTTCGCCAGCCTCAGGTGTATGCCCTAGCGTATCCGGCTGCGGATAACTGCTCATGTGGATGGGTTGACCAACCACTTTCTGCGACCCGTATTTCGGATGCTCGACAGGCTTTGCGATACCGAGATGCTGCACTTGCGGATCGGCAAATACCTTGTCGATGGTGTTGATCGGGCCGCATGGCACACCCGCTTTACTCATCACCGCATCCCAGTGTGCATTGGTGTGACCGCGCATGATTTCAGCAAGGCGCGCATTTAGCGCTGGGCGGTTCTTCGAGCGCTGTTGCGGCGTAATGTAATCAGGATTGGTCAGGAGATCGGTGGCGCCCGCCGCCTCGCAGAAACGCTGCCACAGACTGTCGCCAGACGCGGCGATGTTGATATAGCCGTCGGCAGTCTGAAACATGCCGGTGCCGGTCGCGGTGGGGTGGTTGTTGCCCTCCTGCCCGGCGACTTCACCACGCATCAGGTAGCGCGCGGCCTGGAAATCAAGCATAAAAATTTGCGTCTCGATCAATGAAGTTGAAACCCACTGACCCTCGCCGGTGCGCGCCCTGTCGAGCAAAGCGAGAACTAGCGCGTTAGCCAACAGGAGACCTGCTGAGGTGTCGTTAATAGCGATGCCAACGCGGATCGGCCCGCCGCCAGCATGCCCGGTGATCGACATCAGCCCACCCATGCCCTGAGCGATCTGGTCAACGCCGGGCCTGCCTGCGTAAGGCCCGTCCTGCCCAAAGCCGGAAATGCTGCCGTAGACGATGCGCGGATTAACCTTTTTCACCGCCTCGTAATCGACGCCGAGCTTGTGCTTGACGGTGGATTTGTAGTTCTCAACGACAACATCTGCTGTCTTTGCCAGTTCGAAAAAAATCTTCAGGCCTTCCGGCGTTTTCAGGTTAAGCGTCAGGCTGCGCTTGTTGCGGTGCAGGTTCTGGAAATCCGGCCCCTCGCGCCGACCACCGGTCGCGTCCATGCCTGCGCCGGGCGCTTCGATCTTGATAACGTCAGCTCCCCAGTCGGCTAGCTGACGTACGGCTGTCGGGCCTGCGCGGTGTGCGGTCAGGTCTAATACGGTAAAGCCGTTGAGTGGCAATGGGCGGGGTGTCGTTGGCATATTCTCTCCAGAGGAAGTGATGAGTTGAAATTCGCAAGCATCAAGCTTGAGTATCGCACCCCGGCGCTCCAACCGGAAAAATGCTGAAAGCCGGGCTGACACGCTCTGTGTGATAGACTATTTTTTGATGGGAATCTCGCATTCCCGCACACCATCATGCCGATGGCCAATCAACCCGGGAGGAAACCCAATGTACGATCTCATCATTCGAAATGGCACAGTCGTCGACGGTACAGGATTGCCAAAATATCGGGCAGACGTTGGCGTGATCGGTGATCGAATTGCCGCCATCGGGCGCATCGGCGAACGCGGCAAAGCAGAATTAGATGCCACCGGCCAGGTGGTGTCGCCGGGCTTCATCGACGGGCACACGCACATGGATGCGCAGGTATTTTGGGATCCACTGGGAAGCTGCTCTTGCTGGCACGGTGTCACCACTGCTGTCATGGGAAATTGCGGCTTTACGCTTGCACCGGGTTCCGCCGACCAGCGTGACATGATCATCAGCAACATCGCGCGGGCGGAAGACATCTCAGCAGAAGCAATGGCGGCGGCAATCCGCTGGGACTGGACTACATTCCGCGAATACATGAATGTTGTCGACAAACTGCCCAAGGCGATCAACTACGCCTCAAACATCGGGCACTCTGCGCTGCGCACGCATGTCATGGGGCCGCGCGCTTTCGAGCAGCAAGCCACAGCCGATGACCTGGGCGCGATGGAACACAAATTGCTCGACGCGCTCGACGCGGGCGCCATCGGCTTCACCAGCTCACGTTCAACGGGGCACAAACTGCCGGAGCCGGATAACCGACCCGTCGCATCCAACCACGCGTCCTGGGACGAATTGAGCCGGCTGGTATGCGCCATGGGGAAAACGGGCCGTGGCATATTCGAGCTTTCCCGCGAAAAAGAAGCGCGTTCGCCGGATGCCATGTTGCGCAAGGCTGCCAATGACCGGCTGCGCGATCTCGCGGTGAAGAGTGGCGTTCCCATCACCTTCGGCATACCCGGCGGAAGCGTCGGCGTGGAGGATTCTTTGGCACTGCTGGACAGCACGGCGGACGCTGGCGGGCGCATGTTCGGACAGACGCATACCCGTGGCATTTCCCACATGCTGTCATTCAAGGGACGTTTGCAGTTCGATGATCTCGCTGAGTGGGCGGAAGTACGGGCCTTGCCTATCGAGGAACAACGCAAGGCTTTCAGTGATCCGGCGCGGCGCAAACGCTTGGTGGATGCAACCAAGACCGGGGTCTATCGAACCGGCGGCGGCGAACCGCGCAAGCCGAACTACGAGAACATGTATGTCCTGTACAGCGCTGTGTCGCGCAACCCCACCGTCGCGGAACTGGCTGCGCAGCGCAATGTCGATCCGGTTGAAGTCATGATGGACCTCGCTGTGGAGAGCAACTTCAATCAGTTGTTCATGCAGTTTGATATAGCCACGGTGCCCAAGAGTGAGGCGGAAGCACTGAAAACCTTGCGCCATCCGCGCACGGTGATGACGTTTTCCGATTCCGGCGCGCATGTCAGCCTGATCATGGATTCATCCATACACACTCACTTGCTGGCCTACTGGGTGCGCGAGCGCAAGGCATTTTCACTGGAAGAAGGCGTAAAAATGATCACGCTCACACCAGCGATGGCGTGGGGATTCACTGATCGCGGCTTGTTGCGTCAGGGTTGCATCGCGGATATCAACGTATTCGATCCTGCAACAATTGCGCCGGAGATCCCCACTATCGAGAACGATCTGCCAACCGGCGCGCGCAGACTCAAGCAAAAGTCGACCGGCATCATGGCCACCATCATTGCCGGCAAAGTGGCATTCAGGTATGGCGACCATACCGGCGCGCTGGGCGGGAAGCTGCTGCGGTCGACTGCCGGGGGCGTGCGCTAACTTGCGCTAACTATCATCAGCTTGCCCGTCTACCAAAGCGGGGCTTGCGCTGTGCGCCGCAGCGTGCCAGACGCGCTTGCCGCACACACCGTCAGTCTGTTCGTTTCGCAATTCGAGAAGGTGCATACATGACCATCACGCTCAGGCGATTTACAGGTCTGCTCACGCTGGCACTGCTCGCGTGCAGCAGTGCAGCCATCGCACAGGACAAACCAGCCGGATACCCGGTTCGACCGATCCGGCTCATCGTGGCTGTTGCTCCAGGCGCCGGTGCCGATGCGATCGCGCGAGCGGTAGCTCAGATGTTGAGTGATCGCTTGGGTCAGAATGTCATCGTTGATAATCGCTCGGGCGGCGGCGGCGTCATCGCCACGGAATTAGTCGCCAAATCACCGCCTGACGGCTACACAATACTCAGCCAGGGCGATACGCTCATGCTGCAAGGCGCCATGAAGCGCGTGCCCTTCGACGTGCTCAAGGCGTTTGAGCCCATTGTCTCGACATCCGCGCAACCGTACATTCTTCTGGTGGCACCTAACTTTCCGCCGAAGACCATGAAAGAAATGGTCGCGTATTCGGCAACGCAGACCGTGACTTACTCCGGCAGTTCAGGCGTGGGCGCGACGGTACACCTCGGCATGGAATGGTTCGCCCAGCTATCCGGCGCGAAATTACTGTTCGTGCCCTACAAGGGCAGCGCGCCCGCCATTCTCGGTGTGATGGGCGGCGAGATTCACATGGCCGCAGGGAGCGCCATTGCCGCCAGCGGCGCGATTCGCAGCGGCAAGCTGCGCGCACTGGCAACGATGGGACTCACGCGCATTCCCGTACTGCCGGATTTACCCACGGTGGCCGAGCAGGGCTATCCGGGGTTCAAGATCACCAATCGTTACAATCTTTCCGCTCCGGCGGGAACGCCGCGCCCGATCATCGCAGCCATCAATCGTATCGTGAGCGACGGCATGCATACACCACAGATGGCACAACGGCTCGCCGCCGACGGCAGTCAGCCCGCCGAGCGCATGACACCCGATGAACTCAAGGCAGCGCTTGCTCGCGAGTACGCCGAGATCGAGCAACAGGTAAAGCGACTGAATATCAAGATTCAATAATTTAATAATTTAAGAGCGCGCGAAACCCGGCGTTGCCCGGGTTGATCACTTTAACCCTGCCGCCCGCGCCACTTCTTCAAACGTCACCAGCATGCCACGCAGAATCTTGTCGAACTCCTCCGGCGACGTAGCTGCCGGTATAAAGTCGATCGCCTCCATCTGCTTTTTGACATCCGGCATATCCAGCACGCGAGCAATATCCCGGCTGACCTTGTTCACGATGGCACGCGGCGTTTTTGCGGGTGCCAGGATCGCGTGAGACGCATCACGGCGAAAGCTCGGCAAAGTCTCCAGCACCGTGGGTACATCCGGCAATAACGGCGAGCGTTTCGGCGTTACCACCGCCAGCGCGAGCAATCGCCCATCCCGGATCATGCCAATCGATGTGCCAAGGCCCGGCATGCCGAGATGCACACGCCCCGCCAGATTTTCAATCAGCATTTCCGGCTGCCCCTTGAATGCCACATGCGTCATCTTGATACCCGCGGCCATACGAAAGCGCTCGGTACTCATGTGAATGCCGCTACCCGCCCCCGCTGATCCGTAGAGAATCTTGCCGGGCCGCTCATTCGCCGCCACAATCAGTTCCTTCACCGACTTGATACCGAACGTCGGCGAAATGACCAGTGCGCCGGTTGAGTAGCCAATCTGCGACACGCCGGAGAAATCACGCAACGGGTCATAGCCGACATTGGATCGCAGCACCGCATTGATCGCAAACGATGCTGAAATCACCAGCAGGGTGTAACCGTCGGGGGTGGCCTGCGCTGCCATCGACGACGCAATGGAACTGCCTGCCCCGCTGCGGTTTTCGATCACCACCGGCTGCCCCCATAGTTCGCTCAGCCTGGGCGCCAGCAGGCGGGCAGATTGGTCTGTTGCACTGCCTGCGGAGAAGCCGACCACCATACGCACCGGGCGCGAAGGCCAATTGTTGGCAGACGAAGTTTGTGCGCCAACCAGGGGAACCACTCCAGCCATCAACAACGTCAAGCAAGCCAAACCCTTGATCATTTAACACTCCGTGTCATTCGGGCTATTCGGATTCCCTGCTACGCATTAGGGCTTCAGCGACAGCCCCACCCGCTCAACATTTACCTTTTCCTCATCGTACCAAGTCTTGACGCGACGCACGTATTCCTCGGTTGAAAGGTAAAAGTTTTCCTGATCGAGTCGCTCCAGTGTTTTCTGATAGCCCGGGTCTTCAATCGCTTTTTTCACGGCATCGTGCAAAATTTTCACATGCTTCGGATCCATGCCTTTCGGTCCCGCTAGGCCATATGGAGAATTGGAAACGATGTTGTAGCCAAGCTCTTTTAGCGTCGGCACATTGGGCCAACGCTTGGTACGCTCTGCGCCCCAGGTGACCAGCAGCCTGAAGCGGCCCGATTGAACATACTCACCCCAGCCGCTTGAGTCCGCTACGGCTGTAATGTGACCACCCATCAGGGCGGCGGTGGTATCCGCATTCCCTTTGAACGGAACATGGGTCCATTTAATACCTTCCTTCAAGCCAAGCTCCTCCATCGTCATGTGCAGCGATGTGCCAAGACCCGGCGTACCATAAGTCACCTTTTCAGGATTGGCTTTGGCGTAGGCGATGAACTCTTTCCACGTTTTCCACGGCGAATCCGCACGCACTACGACGCCGAACGTATAACCGGTTACGCCAACTATCCAGCTGAAATCCTTGAACACGTCCCACGTCACCTTTTGCATATGCGGATAACGCAATACCGTAATCGGCATCTGCGAAATGGTGTAACCGTCAGGCCGTGCATTGACCAGGCTGGCAGGCCCGATCGTGCCGCCAGCCCCCGTCTTGTTCTCGACGATCACGCGCGTCCCCAGTTGCTTGCCCAGCACTTCGGCAAGATTTCGCATGGCGATGTCGGTACCGCCGCCTGCGGAATACGGCACGATCAACGTAATCGGGCGTTCTGGATATCCCTGTGACCATGCGTTAGTGCAGGCACAAAGCGCAATGAACAAAGCGCGGCAGGTGTTGTGCAGGAATCGGTATTTCATGGAAGCTCCTCGATGAAAACTAACTATTTACCGGTTGGCCGCTACATGTTCCGCCGCCAGCAAGCCGAACGTCAAGGCTTTCATCAAGCCGCCGGCATAACCTACGGCAGGGCCGCCTTCCAGTCCGCCGGTGGTCGCGCCAGCGGCATACAAACCGGGAATTGCCGTGTTGTCCGGACGCAGTACTTGCCCATGCGCGTTGATGCGTACTCCGCCCATGGTGTAGGTCAAGCCGGCGCATGCGGGCGCGCCATAGAACGGTGCCGTGCGCACCGGCAGCGGCTTGCGTCGCGTGGCGGAGCGTGGCGGTTGCAATCCACCCAGTTTCCCGTCCGCAAGTGCGGTGTTGTAATCGCGCACGGTAGATTCCAGTGCCGCCGCATCGATCTTCAATTTGACGGCTAATTCAGCAATGCTGTCTGCTTTGAACAGTGTACCGCCGTTGGCGAGCAGAGTCGCGTTGGGTGGTATGCCTGCGGCACGTCCAGGCCCTTGCCAGATCGCTTCGTCAAACACAACGGATGTTCCCAATGGATCCGCCTGACGCGCGATGGCATTCGTAATATAAACACCGCCCATGCCTTCGTCAGCGATGCGCTGCCCGCGCTGGTTGACTAGCAACCCCGCAGCGGCCAGCTCATCCAGTTGCGGATAAGGCCACAGGCGATCATTCTGCATCGCATCGCGCGACAACACGTGACCGTAAAACGCTTCGAGCGTGCTGAGACTGGCGCCCACGGCTTGCGCCATGCGCAGACCATCACCCACCCCTGTGCGCACATTGCGCTGCTTCAACGATTGTGGTGATGGCGTGAGGTGTTGGCCTGCGAGGCATTCGTTGGCCTGGAACCCGCCATCCGCAAGCACCACGGCACGACCGCGGAATTCGAGTTCCTGTTCGCCCTGTTTCGCACGCACACCCACACAACAACCGTTTTCTACAATTAAATCAACAACTTGCGTATTCCTATACAACGCACCACCGCGTTCGTGCAATTTGCTTTCAAGCGCGCGCAATCCCCTATCTGAACCCAGCCCCTTCCATTCCAGATGCGTTGCAGGTGGTCTTACCGGTGCGAGCACCCAATTGCGCCAGCCTGCCGTCGTCGCCTGCTCAAAACTTGCGCCCTCGTCGCGCAACCAATGCACTGCGCGGCTGGCGTTGCTAGCAATGGCATCCACCAGCGCTGTCTCCGCATAACCCGCTGTAATTTCGTTGATAGCCTGCGCCAGCGCCCCGGGCGCCGTGGTGGGATCGTTGTACGAAATATGCATCACGCCACCCGCCACGCGCGAATTGCAGGCGTAGAGCGCATCACTGCCGCGTTCCAGCACTGCCGCTTTTAGGCCAAGTTGTGCAGCGCGGCTGGCTGCTGCAAGGCCGGCATAACCGCCACCCATACTGATCAAATCGTATTGTTGTACCGTCATGGTTTACTCACTAATAGCACTCAATAAACGCCCCTGCGCTGCCAGCGAACCGCGCCACCCAAGCATGCGCAACGCCGACCACAGAGCCGCTGCCGTGGTGGAAATAACCGGTTTGCCAATTTTCGCTTCAAGCTGTTGCGTGATCGCCATGGTACTCCAGTTGGTGCCGGCAAAGACGATCGCCTCTGCCTGCTGGCAATCCAGCTTCAGACCCATATCGTAGGCGCTCTGCGGCAACAACCTGCCTACCTCGAGATTTTGCGTCAAGCCAAGCTCCTGCGTGGCAACTACCTCGATGCCATTCCCCTGCAAAAAGCGGCTGGCGATTTCGCTCACCACCTTGTCGTACGGTGCACCGATTGCAATGCGCGTCACTTTCAAATGGCGCAATGCCTCGAGCAGCGCTGTCGCTGTGGTTGAAGCACGCTTGCCGGTAGCGGCCGCGATTCGCGCAGCAAGCTCCCGGTCATAGGTTGCGCCTTTGAGAAAGCCCGGCGAAACCGCGCCCAGCATGATCACATCGACATCTGCGGTGGCCAGCAACCTACCCTGAGAATCCAGTTCCGCCAGCATCGCAGCGATGGTTTCTTCGCTGATGCTTGAAAGAAACAGCCGCGCCGTATGCAGCGTCACGTCTGGCGGCAACGCGCGATAAAACTCCGGTTCCACCGAGGTGTTCGACGATGGAATCAGCAAGCCGATGCGGGCACTCATGCTTGCAACGCTATTCCGCCTTGATGCCAGCCGCGCGAATGACCTTGCCCCATTTCTCGATATCGCCTTTCAGAAAGGCCGCCAGCTCCTCGGGTGTGCCAGGCGCAGGATCAGCGCCCTGAGAAATCAGCCAGGCGCGCACAGTCGGTGAACCAATGATGCTCACCATGTCGCGATTCAACACGCGAATAACGTCTGAGGGTGTACGGGCTGGTGCGAACATCGCAAACCAAGTCACCGCATCAAAACCCGCGAATCCCGCTTCCGCCACCGTTGGAATATCCTGCGCGCCAGCAAAACGATTTTTGCTGGTAATCGCGTAGGCTTTCACTTTGCCTGCCTTGACTTGCGGTAAAGCTACCGGCACCGGCACGCCGGAAAGCTGCACCTCGCCGCTCATCACCGCTGTCATCGCTGCACCGATGCCCTTGTACGGCACATGCACAAACTTGAGGCCAAACGCGTGGTTCATCATTTCAAAATTCAGGTGCGCAGCACCGCCAGCGCCACCCGTGGAATAGTTCACCGCGCCAGGACGCGCTTTAACATAGTCAACCAGCGCTTTCATATTCGCCGGTTGCAGGGACGGGTGCGCAATGATGATCAGCGGCACATATGCATAGTGCGTGATCGGCGCAAAATCCCTCAAAGGGTCGTACGGCATTTTCTTGTAAAGACTGGGCGCAGCGGAAAATGACCCATGCTGACCCAAATGCACGGTATAGCCATCCGGTGCCGCCCGCGCGGCCACTTCCCCTGCAATCACGCCGCCCAAGCCGGAACGATTTTCGATCACTACCGGCTGACTCCAGCGCTCGCTCAAGCGCTGGCCAAGATAACGCGCGAGCAGATCGCCACTAGTGCCAGTGGAGGCCGCGATGATGCGCACGGGTTTGGTGGGGAATTGCGCGCCAGCGGCGCACCAAAAGCCAGCTAGAAAGACGCCCGTAACTATTTGTTTTAATTGTTTAATTTAAGCACCCCTCAAGCAGCTACACGACCCTCGGCGGCAAGCTGCGCACGGCGCGCTGTCACCTGTATTGACGAAAACGCCGGCCGCCCAAACTCACGCTCGAGATCACCAAGAATCTCCGCCGTGGGCAACTGCGAACAGCCGATGAACATCGCTTCGCAATCATCCGCCATGGTTTCGCGCGCGAGTTTTGCAACCTGGTGCGCCTCAATGCGGCCCAGTTCATCGACGTTCTGTGCATAAAAACTGTTGAAGCGTTTGACGGTGATGCCGCCATCCGCAAGAAACGCTTTTAACTGCGTGTTCACGGTATCCAGATAAGGTGTCACCAGCGCAATTTTGGTCGCGCCAATTTCCTGCAAGGCCACCACCATCGAACGCGCCGTGGTAACCACGTTCTTACCCGTGATATTGAACAGGCTTCGTTGCAACGCCTTGTCGCCCGATGGCCCTGATATAAACCCCGCCGCCGTGCAGCCATACGCCACCACATCGACCCTCGGATCATCAAACGCCTCCGCCAGTTTCAGCGCCTGCGCCATATATTCCGGCAGCGTTTCCTGGGTCAGCATGCCTTTGCCGCGCGGTATGCGCTGGGTTGCGCAAGTCGAACCGGCGGGCAGCCACGCCGTCAATTCACGCTCCATCGTGGTGTTGTTACTCGGCACCATCAGGCCGACATGCAAGGCGTCTTTCATGTGAACTCCCATCATTTCCATGGCAAAGATTATCAATTTCGCCATGTTATCCTACTGTGAAACACAAGACGAGGGCATCTTATGAAACCACTAATCTGGCGGGGCGCGGCCCTGCTTTTGTGCCTGACAAGCGCCACCGCAAGTGCGCAGACAATGGGACAAGGTTGGCCACAGCGCCCCGTGCGCTTTGTGTTGGGCTTTCCACCCGGGGGTGGCATCGACGTAGTGGCACGTTTGCTGAGCGTGCCGCTGAGCGAACGATTGGGCCAGCAAGTCGTCGTCGATAATCGGCCTGGCGCCAACGGCATTCTGGGCGTGGAAATCACGTCGAAGGCTGCACCCGACGGCCACACATTTTTTGTCGGCACCACCGGCAACATTACCGTCAACGCCATACTGGTAAAAAATCTGCCATTCAACATGGACCGCGATTTCGTGCCGGTGATGCAGACTTCATCCGTGCCGTTTCTGATTTACGTGCATCCCAAAGTGCCCGCAAAATCGCTCGACGAACTCATTGCACACGTCAAGGCCAACCCAGGCAAAGTCAATTACTACTCATCGGGCAACGGCGGACTGCCGCATCTGGCCAGCGAGCTGCTCAACAACCAGGCCAGCATCAAAGCCATCCACGTGCCCTACAAAGGCAGCGCGCCGGGATTCAACGATCTGCTCGGCGGACAGGTGCAGTTTGGCTTTGACGCCGCCTCCATCGGCCTGCAACATGTCAAAGCAGGCCGCATGCGCGCGGTTGCGACGACAGGCCCCAAACGCCTGGCGTTTCTGCCCGATGTGCCCGCCGCCAATGAATCACTGAAAGGATTTGAAGTCGTGAACTGGTATGGCATCGTCGCGCCCACTGGAACGCCAACCACTGTGATCGAACGCCTGAACAGCGAAATTCTGCGCGCCTTTAAAATTCCCGAACTGCGCGAGAAGCTGATTGCCCAAGGCACCGATCCGGTGGACAGCAATCCCAAAGCATTTGGCGCGTTCATGAAGGCCGAATCGGCGAAATGGGGGCGCGTGGTTAAAGAAGCGAATATCCGGACGGATTAAGGCTCAGCCGCTTGTGGGAGGCTGGGCTATGTATGCCTGGCGGTTTCATCAGCCACTTCGGCGTCCAGCATATCTATCAATTTCCGCACCCACGACTCACGCAGGTTACGGCCAATCAACACCATACGTGTGCGCCTATCTGCCGAAGGCCATCGCGGCAACCACACTGGCGCGTGATAGACATGCTGCACACCGTGGATCACGGCCGGACGTTCCGGCGATTCAAGAACATGTACGATGCCTTTCACGCGCAGCAAGTCAGCTCCGAAATTCTCCGCCAGCGCAGACAGCAGCAGCGGCAGCGTTACGGCGCGCAACGGCGCTTCGCGTAGCAGACTGATGCTGCTGTAGTCATCGCTATGCGTATGCCCGTGGTTCCCCTGGTGACCCTGGTAACTATGGCTGGTTCGTGCCAGCCACGCGCCTACATCCGGATGCTTACTGTTGGCATCATAACTGCCGCAATCGAACAAGACGGATGGCGCAATAGCGCCCTGAACGCCGGCCGACGCCATCGCACCGGGATTCAGATGCGCCAACCACTGCCTTAATGCATCCACGTCCGCCCCGGCCACATCCGTTTTAGTGATGACAATGCGGTCGGCAACCGCGACCTGACGCCGGGACTCTTCGTGTTGCTCAAGCGTGGTGATTCCCAGCAACGCATCAACCGTGGTGATCACGCCATCCAGCGTGTAGAAGCCCGCGAGATCACGCTCCGTCATCAGCGCGTGCAGGATGGGCGCGGGATCGGCGAGGCCACTGGTTTCGATAACTACACGCTCGAACGGTGGCACCGTACCCTGTGCACGTCTCGCAGCCAGATCAGCCAGCGTCAGGGTGAGGTCGCTGCGCACATTGCAGCACAGGCAGCCATTGGAAAGCTGAACAAAACTTTCCTCGCTCGTCTCGATCAAATCATGGTCCAGCCCGATGGCGCCAAACTCGTTGACGATGACCGCAGTCTTGCCCATAGCCGGATCGCGCATAAGACGGGCCAGCAGCGTCGTTTTGCCGCTGCCTAGAAAACCGGTAAGCACAGAAACAGGAATCACGCGGGTTCTGGCGCCGACACGACACGGATCGGGCTACCCCGCTCCACACCCAGCGCCTCGCGCAGGGCCGCGAGCAAACCCACCAGCGAACCGCAGGCACGCGGACGCCCTTCACGCACGCCGCCTGGTGCATCGCCCGCACGGCGCCAGCGGGCAAACCAACGAAACGGCGTATCGGTGCCAGCGCGCTCTACCCACACTATGGTGCCGCTGACCGCTCGAACTTCCGCGATTACAGGCGCATCCGCCGCGTGCACAGTACCGTCGACATGCCACAGCGCGAGGCTGTCCGCCAGAAATGCGCGCAGTTGCTCTGTGTCATCAGCAGGTTTTGCGGCGGCGCTGCTCACAGCAGCGCGCAGCTTCTGATTTCTTCTGAAATTTTTCGCGGTAAAAATTGACCGTCTTTCAAGTCGCCGTGGAATTGTCCGTCATCGACAACCACTTTGCCGCGCAATACCGTGGTCGAGGGCCATGCCAGCATTTCGTGGCCTTCCCATGGCGAGTAATCCGATTCGTGCAGCATCTCCTTGGTGAGCACGAAGCGCCGTGACGGATCGAGCACCACGATATCGGCGTCGGAGCCCACTGCCAGCGCACCCTTGCGTGGATACAGCCCCATGATTTTGGCTGCGTTGCTAGACACCAAATTGACAAAGCGCTCCAGAGAATAGCCCCGGCGCCCCACCATCTCGGAGTACATCAGCGACACCCGCGGCTCCACGCCGACATTGCCGCCGGTGGTGTCGTCCACGCGCTTGCCTTGTATTTTGTCTTTCAGCGAACAACACACTTCGTCCGTCGCCACCGTATGAATGGTGTTATCCAGCATGCCCGCCCACAGCGCATTCTGGTCCGACTGTGCCTTGATTGAAGGGTAGGTGTGGTAAATCTGCCCATTCGGACGCTTGTAGTCCTCTGAGGTGTACATCAGATATTGATGCAGCGTCTCGCCGTACACCGGCAGACCACGTCCCCGCGCTTCGCGTATGGCCTCGACGCCAAACGCGGCGCTGACATGCATGAAATAAAGGGCGATGCCCGGCACGTTCTTCGCTAGTCCCAGCACGCGGCGAAACGATAAATCTTCGGACATGGCGTTGTGCACCTCCGCCATGTTCTCGAAGCCCGCGCGATTTTCCCGAATGAGCTTGTCGTACATATGCATCACGATATCGTTGTCTTCGCCATGGATCACGCACAGGCCGTGCTCCTGCGCCACCACCTTGAAGACCTCCCAGATATCGCCAAAATCGACCATGCGCCCGCGCCGGCTGGGCGTGATATCCGTGGTAAACATCTTGACCGTCGGATAACCAGAACGCAGCGCTTCGCCCAACTGTCCGAAAATCTCCGGTGGCAGCGCACCCTCCACCATCACATGAAAGCTGTAATCACATTGGCACTGCCCGGTCCAATCGCGGTGCCGGTCTTCGATGGCCTGCTGAATGGTTTTGCCGTGCGTCCAACGCACGAAATCGATCATGGTCGTGGTGCCGCCGTACAACGCCGCTCGCCCCACCACCGATGGCGGATCGGTGTAGGTCACGCTGCCATCCGGATGGGGCGAGTACCATTTCAGATGCACATGCGGATCGATGCCACCCGGTATGACGATCTTCCCGGTCGCGTCGATCAGTCGTTTGGCGGTTTCAGCTCCGAAAGTGCCGGCCGCAGCCGACGCCACGATTTTCTCGCCCTGAATCGCCAGATCACACGCCGCCACACCAGCCGGCGTCACCACCCTGTCGCCGCGTATCACCAGATCGAACATAGCTAACCCCTTGTTTTTATTAAATAATTATAACCGCTGCAGCAATGCCGTGAAATCACCCACGTTCGCCCAATGTTCGCTGCGGTCAATAGCTGCTTCAACCTGTGCAACGCCATCCCGCGTGAGCACATGACCCGCCAATTCGCGGAATTTGCCGCGCAAAGTCGCCTCGGAATAAGGCCGGTTGAAGTCGCCTTCATGACTCTCACAAGCATGCATCGCTTTACGGCCATCTTTCAACGTCACGATCACGCGCGCCGGGCGCAAGCGAGGTGCAACGGCACTCATCGCCGTATCCTCGACCACACTCACGCGCTGGCGCAGTGCCGTGATCGCCGGATCGAGCAAGGCGCTGTCATCCAGATCGCTGTGCTCTGCCCTGCCGCGCACCACCATAACCGCCGCCGCATGCGGCAGCGAATACTTCGAGGCAAAAAAATTGGGCGGATTCTGGCCGCGCATGACCGAGGCAAAACGATAGGTCGCGAACTCAATACGCTCAATATCTTCGGCGCGCGGCTTCAATTCCGCGAGCGCCGCTTTCAGCACATCCAGCGCCGGATGTATCGGATTGCAGCAGGCATACATACGGAAATAATTGCGCGTGATTTCCCAGCGTGTGCCCAGTTCATCCAGCAGGTTATCGGGTTTGAAGCCATCGCCTACCAGTTGACTCAATGCCTCTTCAATCGAATTTTCCTGCGCCTCAATGCCCGCCAACGCCAGATCCGGCGCCAAAGCCCCGGCAAATCCACTCATACCGCCAGCGATGTTGAGTGCCGTCGCACCCGCGCCGGTGTTCATGTAGCTAGGCGTCATCAACAACACCGCTGAAATACGCATAGCACGGCTGACGCCCGCAGCATCCAGACCGCGCATGCGAGCGCCTGCCGCTGCTGCAGCGAGCAACATCGCCTGACCGTTTTGATGCGCCAGCGGTCGTGGCGTAAATGCCATGCCGAGCCTTGCCGCGACATCGTAGCCCGCCACCAGACCGGCCAGCAGCGTCTTGCCGCTAGCCTGCGCATGCTCGCCCACGGACAACATGCTGGGCAGAATCTGTATCGCGGGCTGGCCCGTGACGAGCCTCAGCCCTTCGCACAATTCAATGGCGCGCCCGGCAATGCCATTGAGCAGTGCTGCGGTACGCGGGTCATGCGTGGGCCAGCCCCGCGCATACACAGTGGCGCCCGTGCCCGCAGTGGCGCCTATGCGTTTGCGCACCTGGTTCACCTCCGGCCTTACGGATCCCGCAAGAATGACACCAATGGTGTCGAGCAAAACCAGTTTGGCATGCTGCTGAACCGGCGCGGGAATATCTTCCCAACGTGTTTCGGCCGCAAACTTTGCCAGCGCCTCTATCTGCTGCCCCATGTACGTTGACTCCTGTTACTCCAGTTTGATGCCGGCATCACGGATGATGCGCGTCCACTTCGAAATTTCGTCACGCACGAAGCGGTCGAACTGCGCAGGGGTGCTACCCAACGGCTTTGCGCCATCCTGCACTGTACGATCGCGGATCGCGGGCGTAGCCATGGTCTTTGCAACTTCACCGCTGAGCTGCTCAACGATTGCAGACGGCGTATTTGCCGGCGCAAACACGCCGAACCACCCTGCTGCCTCGAAATCCTTGATTCCGGCCTCAATGGCCGTCGGCACATCGGGCAGCGCCATAGCCCGCTCGCGTGTAGAAACCGCGAGCGCACGCAGGCGCTTTGAACGCAAGAGTGCCATCACTGTTTCCGAAGTATAAAACGCGGAAGTGGCTTCGCCGCTCATAACAGCGACAGCCGCCTGTGAGCCGCCCTTGTAGGGAACGTGCCCCAACTGTGTTTTGGTAACCACCGCGAACAGCGCTCCAGCCAGATGCATGGCACTGCCCGGCCCGGAGGATGCGTAGAAAACTGAACCCGGTTGCTCGCGCGCAAGCCGAACGAAACCCTGCAAGTCCTTCACCGGCAATGTCGGGAGTACGCATATTACGTAGGGCGCGCTCACTATCTGCGATACCGTCGCAAAATCCTTGATGGCGTCAAATCGCAGTTTTGGATACAACCCCGGCGAAAACGCGAACGAAGCCGAAGTCACCAGGAATGTGTAACCGTCGGGCGCCGATCGCGCTACAAACTCCGTGCCGACAGTAGAGCCCGCACCGGGGCGGTTATCGACAATAAATTGCTGACCATAACCCTCTGAAAAACGCTGAGCGAGAAGCCGAGCAAAAATGTCAGCGCCACCGCCCGGTGTGAAAGGCACCACGAATCGTACGTTTTTCTCGGGATACTTTTGCGCTGTGGCATGTTGCGCGACAGTCAATCCGGGTATAAGCGCGGCGACGGCGACGCCAACATAGAAACGAAAGCGAAAATTTTTCATGCCATTTTCCTTGCTGAAGTTACATGATGAACACGCAAATCATATCGCGTCACGCCCCAATCCATCACAACACCATTTCACCGGCCAACGCCCGGAAATCGCTGATTTCTTCAATACGAATCAGACGGTCAAAAAGAGCCAGCGTCGCGGGCTTGCCCCAAATCGGCTCGCCCAGCTCAAAAAACTTGCCTGTCAGATCAGCTGGCGTATGCGGATTTGCCGGTTCGCCTTTGGTGATGATGCTTCGCCCCTCATGCACCGTGCCATCTTTCATTGTGATACGCACGGTAACCGGCTGCTCCTTGGGATAGCGCGCGGTAAATGACAGGTCTTCACTCACATCCACTCGTTGCACCAGCGCCTGTACCTGTGCATTGGCGACCGCAGCGTCGTCAAAACTCTTCAGTCCCGAGCGGCCGTGATACAAAATGCTGGCCAGGGCAAACGGCACGGAAAAACGCGCCCCAAAACTGGAAACAATGTTTTTGCCGGCCAGACTCGCCGCCAGCATGTAGGCTTTGACATCAATGTGCTCGATCTCGCCGGGCACCAGCCGTCCGCCGGGCACCTTTGCCAGCAGGTCTTCAAGGGCATCAATGGCCGAGTGGGCATAACGTCCGATGGGATGCAATTTGAAGTAGCTTTTTGCAATCAGCCATTCTGAACCCAGCCCCTCGATAGCCAGCGCAGGATCGAACTTGTCTGAGTAGATGCCTCTGCCGTACGCGTTGCCAACACCATCGATTTCGCCGGTAAACCCGCACTCGACCAGCCGGGCCGCTGTCAGCCCCATCAAACCCGAATGACCCGTGAAGATGTTGCGCACCGTTGCGCCGTCGAGCAGCGTCTGGCGGCTGCTCGCCATACCCATGGTCGCCGCGCATTGGATGAGTTCCAGCATTTGCGCCGCATTGAAGCCCTTCAGCACGCCCGCCGCTATGGCCGCACCAATGACGCCATAGGTGCCATGCGGATGAAAGATCATGCGCATCTGTGCAGCACGGCTGATGCGCGCTGACACTTCATAACCCAGCGCAACCGCGCGCAGCACTTCGCCACCGCTGTAACCAGAGACCTGCGCCAGCGCCACCGCTGCCGGTACCACCTGAATCCCGGGATGCCCCTTGGCGAACAGATTGCCCTCATCGAGTTCCAGCCAGGTACCTGCCGTGCCGTTCAACAGTGCGGCATCGAGTGCCCCCGCACGTTTGCCCGTGCCGATCACCCACGCCGTTCCCGCCCCTGCGTCAGCCAATTGTTTGGCGACGAACCTCTGCATTTCCGGCTGCTGCATGCCAGCCGCGACAACCGGAATCGAGTCGGCGATCACCCACCGTGCGCGTTCGCGTGCGGGGGCGCTGATATCGGATAACCGTGTTCCGGCAACAAATTCAGCAAGCGTAATCAGGTATAGCGGGGTTGTGCGATCTGACAATTTGATTTCTCCTGTGATGCAATTCTAATCCCCCCGCAGCGGTACGGGTTCTAATTTGTCTTGTATTGCCTTCTATCATCGGGCTTGGCAGTAGAATTCTGCCTGTCAGGCTTTCTTTCACCCGTTCGTTCACCCATTCGTTCACCCATTCGTTCACTTTTGCGAGGCCCCCATGACAACTGCGACTACTGCATTGCGTCCAATACTTGGGGCCACGATTCTTGTGGCGTATGTCATGTCGAGCGCACACGCGCAAGGCGTCCCTGCAAGCTATCCCAACAAGCCCGTGCGGCTCATTGTGCCGTTTGCACCGGGCGGTTCCAACGATATCGTTGCCCGCATCATTGGCTACAAATTTGCTGAGCGCTTTGGACAACAGGTCATCATCGATAACCGCGGCGGCGCCAGCGGCATCATCGGCACCGATCTCGCTGCAAAAGCGCCTCCTGACGGCTACACCTTGCTGATGATGAGCCTGACGCTGGCGGTGAATCCAAGTCTATTCAAGAAGCTGCCTTACGACACAGAACGTGATCTCATGCCGGTGAGTCTGGTGGCTTCGGCACCGCTGATCTTGGTGGTGCATCCCTCAGTGCCGGCGAAATCTCTCAAGGAGCTCATCAGTTACGCAAAAGCCAGTCCCGGCAAGCTGAACTTCGGCTCCGGCGGCGCTGGCACTACCCCGCATCTCGCCGGTGAAATGCTGAAATCGATGGCTGGCCTGCAAATGACGCACGTGCCGTACAAAGGCGGTGGCCCTGCCCTCGCCGATCTGATCGGCGGCCAGTTACAACTGATGCTGGAAAACATTCCCAGCACCTTGCCACACGTTAAATCTGGCAAGCTGCGCGTGCTAGCGCTAAGCGGACTCACCCGTTCCTCTCTGGTGCCCGATGTGCCGACCCTGGATGAAGCAGGATTGAAAGGGTATGAAATCGTCGGCTGGAACGGCTTGTTTCTGCCGGCGACGACACCGAACGCCATCGTGACCCGTCTGCATGCGGAAACCGTAAAATCACTAGCAGCAACGGATATCAAGGAACGGCTGGCGGGTATCGGCGCCGAGGGTATCGGCAACACGCCGCAGCAGTTCAGCACCTTCCTGAAGGCGGAAATCCGGAAATGGGCACAAGTGGCTCGTGATGCCGGATTGAAGGCTGAATAAAAGTAAATAAAAACAAATACTTACATCGAACACCCAAAGGAGAAATCATGCCCTATGCACTATTCAATGGCGTACGCCTTTACTACGAAGAAGCGGGCAAAGGCATTCCCATCATCTGGGTGCACGAATTCGCCGACGATTTGCATGGCTGGGAAGCTCAGATGCAGCACTTCAGCCGGCGCTATCGCTGCATCGCGTACAACGCACGCGGCTATCCGCCCTCCGACGTACCGAAATCAGCATCGCTGTATTCCCAGGCCATCGCCACTGATGACATCGCCAACGTTATGCGGCACCTGAAAATCCGCAAGGCGCACATCATCGGCTGCTCTATGGGGGCTTATGCTACGTTGCACTTCGCCTTGCGCTATCCGCGCATGGCGATATCGTGCACCGTCATCGGCGCGGGTTACGGCTCCGATCCCGACAAGCGCAAACAGTTTCTCGGTGACAATGAAGTCATGATCAAACGGTTTCTCGAATTGGGTACTGCCGAGGCCGTCAAACCGTATCAAATCGGGCCGGCCCGCGTGCAGTTCCAGAACAAGAATCCGCGCGGCTTCGCCCATTTTTGCGCCGAATTCGCCAAGCATTCTGCACTCGGGTCGGCTAACACCCTGCGCGGCGTGCAGGGCAAACGTCCGACGATTTACAGTCTGGAATCCGCCCTGCGCAAGTGCCGCGTGCCGCTGCATATCATGAGCGGCGACGAAGACGACAACTGCCTTGATCCGGGCATATTCATCAAGCGCGTTTGTCCGTCGGCCATGCTGACCGTGGTGCCGAACACCGGCCATGCGGTAAACCTTGAAGAACCCGTGTTGTTCAACAGCATGATCGCGGAATTTCTGGCGCAGGTGGATTCTGGTCGCTGGCGCGGACGCGATCCGCGTTCGCTGAACAAATCGACGATGGCGAAATCCTGAACGTCAGTCAAAGAACGCCTAGTCGGAGAACGCCTTACTGTCCATTACCTGCCGCGCGAAACGCATGTCCGACAAGTCATCATACGTGCAGGAATTGCGGATCGCGCCGCACGCCAGCATCGCGTCGCGCAGCCACTCCAGCCCCTCGCGGTGCTGCAGCGGATTGGTATTCCACACCCCACTCGCTTTGTAGCCATCGCAACTCGCCGCGAGGGTTTGCAAAGGGATTTCGGGCATGTATGAGGCAATCGCTTCCGCCAGCGCGCGTCCGTCGTGCGTGGCGATCCATTGTTCCGTGCGATACATGGCGCGCGTCATGCGCAGCACGGTATCGGGTGCACGCTCGATAAAGGCGCGCGTGGTATTCAACGTGGTGTAGGTCGTCGGGCCGCGGCTGGCAGCGGTATACCAGCGGTGCCCAACGCCTTCATCCACCAGTCGCGTTGCAAACGGCTCGAACACCTGAATCACATCCACCGCCCCCGCGCGCAACAACGCGACATTTTCCGCCATGGTACGTGCTGGCGACAGCGCAATGCTGGCTGGATCAACACCTGCCAGACGCAAATCCTGTTGCAGACAGTACCAGGGCGTGGGCACTTCACTCACGACAGCCACCCGCTTCGCTGCCAGATCCTGCATGCGAAACGCCTTGTTCGGCGCGCGTCCCAGTAAATAAAAAGGATCACGCCCGACCACTTCACAAAAGCTCACCAGACCATTCGCCGGGTTCTTGTCCCACGCATGCAGCAGCCGCATCGGACCGCCCCACGATACCTGCCCCGTTCCCGTCAGTATCGCGTTGAGTGTCTGGTCAGCCGCATCGGACATTCTGAGCTGCACTTCGACGCCCTCAGTGTCAAAGGCTTTCAGCGCGAATGCCGCATAAAACGGCGCATAAAACACGGCGCGAAAATTTTCGATCAGGGTGATGGCCATGCTGTTCCTTTGTTTATTCCGGGGAAACCTACTCTGCCTTGATCCCTGCATCCTTGACGACGCCTGCCCACACCTTCGACTCCGCAGCAATACGATCTGCCAGTTCGCGCGGTGTGCTGGTTTCCGGCTCCAGCCCCTGGCGCGCCATGGCCTGCTGCACGTCCAGCATGCCCACGGCCTTTACGGACTCAGAATGCAGCCTGTTCACAATCTTTATAGGTGTTTTCGCCGGCAACAGCAATGCATACCATGAACCCACGTCAAACCCGGGAAAACCCTGCTCCGCCAGCGTGGGCAATTCCGGCACCACGCGTGATCGTTTAGCGCCGGTGGACGCCAGTGCTTTCAGGCGCCCGCTCTTTACGTGCTGAATTGAGGAGGCCACACTGGCAAACAATACCTGCGTCTCCCCACCCAGCACGGCCGCTGCCGCCGGCCCGCCGCCTTTGTACGCAATATGCGCCATCGTTACCCCTGCGCGCTTTTGAAACAGTTCCGCTGCCAGATGCAACGGACTGCCCACGCCCGCCGAAGCGTAGTTAAAGCCACTCGGTTTGGCTTTGGCCAGTGCAATGAACTCCTTGAGGTTGCTGGCCTGCACACTCGAATGCAACACCAGAATGTACTGCGCCGTCGCCAGCAGCGTGACCGGCTGGAAATCCCTTTCCGCGTTAAATGACAACTTGTAAAGATAGGGATTCACCGTCAGCACCGTATTGAACCCCATGAACGTGGTATAGCCGTCGGGCGCCGCGTTCGCCACGATTTCAGCCGCCAGATTACCGCCCGCCCCGCCACGGTTATCCACCACCCATGCCTGGCCCAAGGCGTTGTGCAGCTTCGGCGTAATAATCCGCGCCATCGTATCTGCGCCGCCGCCTGCGGCAAACGGCACCAGAATGCGTATCGGGCGTGTGGGATAGGCTGGTTCCGCTGCAATAGCTGATACAGTCAGCAACATCGCCGCAACAAAAATAGTTTCGCTAAAACAATGCGTTACATTCATTTTGGACAATACTTCCATCGCGGCCTATACCACGGTCAATCGCGTTATTTCGCCAGCATCGGCGACGTCTTCAAGTTTCCACAAGCGTGCCAGCAACGCTTCTGACTTCGAATCCGGCAATACCTTCCGTGCCAGCGTGCGAAATTTCTTTTCGATGTCGGCATCGTCCATGGGGTTCTTCCAGTGGCCTTTGTGATGATCCACCACCGTGCTGAATTCGGCACCGGATTTTGTAATGAGTTTGAAGTAGCAGCGCATCGCATCCGGCATATGCTTATCCGCTTCGGCCGACGCGTTGATTTTCACCTTGCGTGTCAGCGCACGGATCGCCGGGTCGAACACGTGTGCATCGTCAAAATGTTCTTCCTGCACGTCGCCATGTATCAGCGCCACAGCCACGGTGTAGGGCATGCTGTGATCAGCCGTCTCGCGATTGGGTGGCTCCCATTTCTCTGGCGTGTCGGCCATCAATACGATGGCAGTCGTCACCGTTTCTATCTGAATTTCGGCGATATCGTCAGGCGATGAGACCTTCTCGCGCATCTGTAAAGCGGCTTCGCACACTGTTTGCGAATACTGGCCCAGCGGAAACCGCTTGATCAGGCATTCCATGATTTTAAAGGGTGCACCCTGTATGCCACCGAGCGTATCCAGCGCAAATGTCTTGCGTGCCACCGCCTTGAAATAGCCGCCCACGCCCTCGAATATCGGCGACGGCCCCGTCATGCCGCGTGACGCCAGCATCGCCGCAAACACTGCATTGCGCGAGGCATTGGCATAGGCACAGCCCTTCCACATCGACACGTTGCCTATGCGTGTTTGATACAGCGCGTTGTTCGGCGCGATGCCGAGTTGCAGGCAATGCTCGAATGCCTTGCCCTTTAACCCGAACAGCCACGCGACGGCAACTGTGCTCGCCATACCACCCACGGTGACATGATCGTAGCCAATGGGTTTCAAATCCACCTCATCGCAAATGCGGCAAAACATTTCGTACGCCAGCACCGTGGCCAGAATCACATCCTTGCCGCTGCGCTGGTTGATCTCAGCCGCCGTCAGCACCGCCGCGATGCTGTCGCTGGGATGGCCCGACTCGCCCTTGCTGGTATAGCCGTCGTTGTAATCCAGAAAACGGATCATCACGCCATTGGCGAATGTCGCCAGCTCGGGACTGGTTTTGAGTCCGCTGACCATCACTGTTGCGGGTTGTTTACTGCTGGTCATATCCGCCAAATCGCGTGCGATTTTCTCCGGCGCGCTGTTGTAGCCGCCGAGCGCGCAGCCGATGGAATCGATAATCACGCGCTTGGCGGTTTTGATCACCTCCGGCGGTAGGTCTTCGTAACGCAGGTTGGCGGCGTAGGTGCTGAGTTGTTCGACTATCGTCATGACTTCATTTTTGAGTTGTAGGGCGGAAAAGCGTAGCGCCTTCCGCCACGCCTATTGGCAATACCACGCTCGTTCGGCGGATGATGCTATGCTTATCCGCCCGGCGGGTTACTTTATAAAATCCCGCACACTCACCTCATCCCGCAACCGCCAAACCCGCTGTATCACCCGTCCCATCTCAGACTCACCCGCGCCGCCGTTGTAACCGGCAAGCCGCACCGCTTTGTCCTCAATCTCCGTCCGGGAAAGCGTGTTGTCCGGATCGCCTTTAGGCGACGATACTTTGCCTTCCAGCTTGCGGCCATCCTTGGTCGTTGCGGTTACATGACCCAGCCAGCGCTTGGGATACGCGTCATCCACCACCGGGTCGAGGACCATTTTCACCTTGTCGTGGAACGAACGTGTCGCCGGGTCTTTGAGGGAATCCTCGGTAAAATCCGCCAGGCCTGCGCGCCCGTGCAATGCCGCCAGCGCCAGCACGAACCCCATCGAGAATTTGGATTGATGGATAGTCTGCGGATCGGTTACCGGGCCCAGCACGTCGATGGCACCTTGATGCACATGCGCGGTCACCGCCGTAATGTCGTCGTGTTTCAGCTTATTGTCCTGCATCACTTTCAGCAACGCGTCAGCCGCGGGGTGGGTATGGCGGCAGGAAGCGTGAAACTTGAACGAGGTTTCGGTCATGCCCCAGCGTGTGCCGAGACCATCAATCAGTTTTGCGGGATCGGCATCGGTGGACATGCCCGCCGCCATGCCTTGTTTTCCTTCAAGAATTTTGTGCGCGCCGGTAAAGCCATCACGAGCGATATAGGCAGCCATCAGGCCGTCAGCCGCCGCTTTGGCCGTATGCAATTGCTTGGAATCAGCCGCATCGCGCAGGAACTCCCACAAACCCGCCGCCATGGTGCCCGCCGAGCCGATGCAGTGCTGCATTTGTTGCGCATTGAGTTTGAGGATGTGCGCCACGCCTGCCGCTGCTGCAAGCTTGCCCGCAGTGCCGGTGGTGTGAAACACCTTGTAGTGCGAGCGGCCAAGAAATTCGCCAACCCGCACACCGCAATCATAGCCAGCGACGGATGCCGCGATCAGATCCTTGCCGGTCGCGCCCACTTCCTGTGCCGCCGCGAGCACTGCCGGGAACACCACCGTGGCCGGGTGATAGACGGAACCGTTGTGCACATCATCCTGCTCCACCACGTGCGAAGCCGCACCGTTGATCAGCGCGGCGAAAAACGGCGAGGTGCGGCCGCGCGTGGTCAGTATTTCCGCAGGGCCTGTGGCGGGCCCCATGGCCTTGGCAAACTGCTCCAGCACCAGAACGGGACGCGAGCCCTTGCCTGCCAGACCAGAGCCCAGCCAGTCGAGAAAAAAATCTTCAGTTCGAGATACCACATCCAGCGGCAGCGCTTCGTAACGTATCGACGCCAGAAACTCGCACAGGGTTTGCGTTTCGCTTTTGGCGGACGAGAGGGGATTGTTTTCGGCTTGATCCATGATAAATACTCCTTGGTGATGCGCCAATTGTAGTCGAATGCACCGCGCGGATTCGCCGCGAAATGCGTTTACTCCGCCTGTATGCCGGCTGCTTTGATGACACGGGCCCAGGTATCACTTTCCTGCCGTATATGCTGCGCAAACTCGGCACCGGGCTTGAATACCGGCTCGACGCCCAGTTTCAAAAAAGCCTCTTTGACATCCGGCATTTCAAGCACTTTCCGCGATTCCGCAATCAGGGTATTCACCACGGGCGCGGGCGTACGCAATGGCAGAAAGAATCCGTACCAGGAGGTGACTTCAAGATCCTTGTAACCGAGTTCGCCCACGGTTGCCACATCCGGCGCCGCGACCGCGCGTCGCGGGCCTGTCACAGCAATGGCTTTCAACCGGCCCGTTTTGACATGCGGCACCACCGACGGCAGGCTACCGAACAACACCTGCACCTCGCCGGCCAGCAGCGCAATCGACGCCGGGCCGCCGCCCTTGTACGGCACGTGCGTAAGCTGCGCCCCCGTGCGCGCCTTGAAGAGTTCCGCCGATAAATGCAGCGGCGTGCCTATGCCGGAGGACGAATAGCTCAAGGTCGTGGATTTTGATTTGGCCAGTGCAATGAACTCATTCAGCGAATCCGCCTTTACGCCGGGATGCAATACCAGCATGTACTGTCCGGCATTGAGCATAGTGACGGGAATGAGGTCCTTCACCGGATCAAACGGCAGCTTGTACATCAGGGGATTGACCGTGATGACGCCGCTCAACGCAAACAGCACCGTCTGCCCGTCGGGGTTGGCGCGTACCACGATTTCAGCGGCAATATTGCCGCCCGCACCACCACGATTGTCATTTACCCAGGGCTGCCCCAGCGCATCCTGCAGCTTGGGTGTGATCGTACGCGACAAGGCATCCGCGCCGCCGCCAGGCGCAAACGGAATCAGCAATCGTACCGGCTTATCGGGTTTCCAGCCGGCTGCGTGCGCCGGAACGCCGGCAAGAGCAACCAAAGCAGCAAGCACAAATGACTCTATACCATTGTTTTTAAACACTATTTTTAGCTTTTTATTCCGGCTTGATGCCAGCCTCCTGCGCCACCTTGGCATACTTCTGATACTCCACAGCCACGTACTTGCCGAGATCCTCCGGCGTACCTAGCAGGGTGTCTATGCCCTGCCCGGCGATGTTCGCCTTCACCTCAGGCTCGTTCATCGCGCGCCGCGTTTCCGCATTCAGGCGATCAATGATCGGGCGCGGCACGCCCGCGGGCGCGAACATGGCATACCACACGCCTGACTCATAGCCGGGCACGCCCGATTCGTGCACTGTGGGAAGATTCGGCAACATCGGCGTGCGTTTCAGCGTGGTGGCTGCAATCGCCCGCACTTTGTTGGCCTGGATATGCGGAAATATCGGACCGATGCCGGTGATCATGAACTGCACTTCGCCGGAAAGTAAGCCGATCATCGCAGGCCCTGCGCCTTTGTACGCCACACGTGTCATTTGTGTGTTCGCCATACGGTTAAACATTTCCGTCGCAAGCCAGGTGGAACTGGCGCTCGCGGCATACAGCATCTCGCCTTTGCGCGCACGCGCCAACTGCAGAATGTCGCGTGTCGTCTTGACCGGCAACGAGGGGTGCACCACCAGCAGGCTCGGTATCTCGCCAATATTGATCACCGGCGCAAAATCCTTCAGCGTGTCAAAGGGCACGCGCTTGTAGACGCTGGCATTGATTGCCTGCGAGCTGGAGTTCATCAGCACGGTATAGCCGTCCGCTGGCGCCTTGACCACCACCTCCATCGCCAGCAACGCATCTGCGCCAGGCCGGTTTTCGATAATGATTTGCTGCCCCAGAAAGGCCCCCAGCTTGGGACTCACTATGCGCGCAATGACATCCGTCGCGCCACCGGGAGCAAAACCAATCATCATGCGAACCGGCTTGGTGGGATAGGCTTGCGCCTTCAGATCGCCCGCACTCAAGCCGGCCAACACCAGCAATCCAGCAGACAGCGTAGCCAACCGGCCCTTCTGATACTTGAACATCAGTCACTCCTCCGCTTTGTTTTTGCGCTCGGCATGGCAAAATGCCGACTCTGGATGGAACCCTTATTAGGAACGCTCATGCAACAACTTATGCAAGGCAAAACCATTGTTTACGATGCCATCACGGTAAAACGCGAAGGTGGATTCGCCTTCGACGTATGGCACCAGAATCATTATATTCCGTCAGTGCTGGCTGGTGGTCAAATGCTCAATGTGCAATGTTATGGCAGTCCATTGCGCGCGACCTATGTTTCCGTATTCGAATCGAACGTCGAGGCCAGACCATTGCAAGGGACACTGCCACTGCCCATGCATGAATCAATAATGTCGACGGAGCGGCACATTGCCACCTTCGTCAATCAGCAATATGCGCCCAACACGGGCGACCCGTTCCACGACACGCCTATCCTCTATCCCGTGCTATTCAGCGTGCCAGCCGACAACAAGGCCGGCGAAAAAGACTTTGACGCCTGGTACGACGAAGAGCATTTGGGCATCCTGTTGAAAAACCCGCACTGGCCAATGTGTCGACGCTTCAAAGTGCATGCGCCCGCCGATGGAGGCGGGACACCTCAGTGGACGCATATCGCGTTGCATTATCTGCGCGATCTGCGCGCACTGGAATCACCGGAGCGCGATGAAGCGCGCGCCACCCCGTGGCGTGCCCGGCTGGCACAGCATGCGTGGTTCAAGGGTGATTACCGCGTGCTGCACAAGTTTGGCCCGCGCAGAACATCCTGACTTCTTATTTAAAAACAAATACTTACGAATCTACTTTTTCTCACCGAACACCCCTGCCAGCGGCCCGCGCGTCCAGTACGGTGTGTATTCGTTCACCATGTCGAGATACTTCGCGGCATCGCCGAACATTTTTACATCCATCGGCGATGTATAAGGTGCGCTGGCTTCGATCCAGCCAATGTAATCGATCTGATTGTTGTAGTCTGAACGCAGCACGCGCACCTGCGTCGTTTCCGGACGCTTTTCAAAATTGCCGCGGACGCCCTGAACGATGCGGTCAGCCAACGTATCGGGTGCACTGCGAAAACGCAAAAAGGTGAGCCGCGCAAAATGTCCGGTTAATGCCTGGCCCGGATAAATCTGCGTGCCGCTGCCGCGCCATTGTCCGCGCACCTTGGTCAGCATGCGCTTGGTCCAGGCGCTGAAACCGTTCCAGGATCGTTGCTTGTAGGGCTCACTTTCCAACACGTCAATATGCGTCAGGTCATACATCGACAGATAGCGCGGCCAGCCATTCAGGCAGACATAGCGCCGTCCGGTTTCGAATCCGGGTATGGAGGTACGATCGGGAATGTGCTCCATGTCATACCAGTCGTTAAATTCCTCGTCGTAAGCCGGTGTCGGCTCCATTGAGACCATCAGAAATCCCTTGCCTTGCTTTTGCTCACCCATGCTGTTATTCCATTTCTGTTTTTAAAGTGAAGTAATTTTCCATTATCACAAGGTTGATACAACGCCCGAATTGCGTTTCCCAGGAAATGGAATTGGTATGAATCGATCTTTCGTTGTTGAATGGATAAATTAAAAATCATGCTCTTGGCGCCAGTGCCGCCGCGTACTGTCCCGCCAATCGTCCCGATGTAAATCCCCAGCCGATGTGATTGCCATGGCCCTTCAACAGTAAACCGCCCTGTCCGGTAGCACCTGCGGCGTACAGGCGGGGTATTGGCACATCCCCCTTGCCCAGCACTTGCAGACTCGTATTGATAGCCAGACCGCCGTCGGTGTAATTAATGTAATTCTTCACCGGCCCCAATACCACGTACGGCCCATCACCCAATGGCGGACGCTCGCCGCGTCCTGGCGGGCCTTCGCCGGCATTGTAAGTCGCCACAGTTTGTTTCAATACGGCGGCGTCCATACCCAACTCGCGCGCCACGTCATCCAGCGTGTCACCGCGCCGCACCAGGTCCGGACGCGTTCTTTCGTAGTCCTGCAAATAAGCAAAGGCGACACCCGGCGCAGTAGACACATAATCCGGCCATTGCGTGAATTTTTTTGCCACCCTTGCATCGCCCAGTACATAGCCCATGCCTTTGGGCTGCAGCGCCAGCTCAAATACCATGCGCTGGGTTTCATCCGCGAAGCGTTCGCCTCTGGCATTGATCAGAATGGCACCGTTGTGAAACAGTTTGCGCTCCGGCACCATGACCGTGGTCATAAAGCTCATGACGAAATGTCGTACGAGCGAACGTGGCGCATGCTGCATCACCAGATTGCACCCACGCATCAGCCAGGCCGAGGGCGGCAGACGGCTTTGCCAGGCCGGTTTTGCCGGGCGCACGAAACGCATACCACCGCCGTACATGTCCGGATTAATGATGCGCGCGCCCAGCTCCAGCGCCATGCGATGCCCGTCCCCCGTATTGGTGGGATTCACCGCTTCCGTGGCAGCCACGGCTTCACTGACAAACTGCGCCTTGAAACCCGGATCAGCGGCATAGTCACCACTGGCGAGAATAACGCCACGGCGGGCTTCAAGAACCTCGATCCTGCCATTGCGTTCAAATTCAACACCAGTCACTTCACCTTGTGAGGTAAGCAGCTTCTGCGCTCTCGCCCCGGTGACGATTGCGACGCCGATTTTGCGAGCATGCTTTTCCGCATGAAAAATATAGGCAGCTGAATTGGGCATGATCTGATGCATGCGCGGCTTGCGGTGCGGTGGCTCGTCCATTGGCCCCAGGAACACTGCGCCCCACTCGTTCAGCAGGCGCACTGACTCTGGCACGTGGTCACACAGGATGCGAGCAAGTTCCGCATTGTCCGGTCGATCGGCATGATGCTTCGAGAACTTTTCCATATCCTCGAAATGTTCGTCTGGCGTATCGAAGATACCCACACGCTTTTGATCAGCCGTTTGCGTGGCACTGATGGAACCAATGGAACGAGCCGTCGTGCCGCCCAAAGCCGCATTCTTCTCTAATAGAACAACGTGCGCGCCCTGGCTTGCTGCGCCTATCGCAGCGGCCACCCCCGTGCCACCGCCACCCACCACCACCACATCTGCGTTCATCAGCTACCCTCAGTCTATGCGTGCTTCAGAAAATTTCACCAGGCGGCTCCACTTGGCCAGCTCCGTCTTGATGAACTCCGCCAGATAGTCCGGCGTGCTGCCCACCAGATCTGCCCCCACCCCCATCAGCCGCTCACGCACGTCCGGCAGCTGCAGCGCCTGCGTCATATCCGCGTGCAATTTCGATATCACTGCCCGCGGCGTGCCTGCTGGAACGACCACGGCATACCACGTGCTAGTGTCATAACCCGGAACGCCCGATTCTGCAATGGTCGGCAAGTCCGGCACGATAGCACTGCGTTTCGCCGTGGTAACGGCCAGCCCGCGCAGCCTCCCCGTTTTGATGTGTGGCAAACCTGAACCGGGCACGGTAAACGTGATCTGCACCTGCCCTGCCAGCAGGTCGTTCATGGCCAGCGCCACGCCTTTGTAGGGAACGTGCGTCAACTGGATTCCAGTCATGGTCTTGAGCATCTCAGTGGCCAGATGCGATGGGCCACCGTTGCCAGACGACGAATAGCTGAACTTGCCCGGTTGCGATTTAACCAGTGCCACCAGCTCCTGCACCGTGGTGGCCTTTACCGACGGATGGGTCACCAAAATAAACGGGGACGACGCCAGCAGCGTCACTGCGCTGAAGTCTTTCACCGGGTCGAAGTTGATCTTTTTGTACACGCTGGGCGAAATTGTATTGGCGATATTGAATTGAAAAATCGTGTGCCCGTCAGGCGGCGCGGCCGCGGCAAGTTCAGCCGCAATATTGCCACCAGCACCCGCGCGATTGTCGATAACCACCTGCTGGCCCCATTTCTCTGTGAGCTTTTGCGACAGCACGCGACCGATCACATCCGCTCCCCCACCCGGTGGAAAGGGCACAATAAAGCGCACCGGCCTGTTGGGAAACGGCGCTGCGACATTGGCCGGGATCGATTGCGCCGCAACCGTCGAATTCATCAACACTGCTGCAGACAATCCATATATTGCATATAGTGCTTTCACCATTGCGTTTATTCTCCCCAAGCCGACCGCATTTTTGTGCCCGTGCCAGCCAATTTGCGCTATTCTATAATTTCAGCAAATACTTCGACTGCTGTAGTCCACTACATGCTCAGCCGCCTTGAAGCGCTTGCCCCAATTCCACGGTAAACCACCCTCGAAGGATGTCGTTCATGAGACTGTTCGTACCATTTCTTGCGTTGTCCGCAGCGTTGCTCAGCGCCAATGTGTTCGCGCAAGCCTTCCCTTCAAAACCGATCCGCATCATCGTGGCCTTTCCGGCCGGGGGTGGCACCGACATCGTGGCACGCATGATTGCACCACGGCTCGGCGAAGCGCTCGGGACGCAGGTGGTGATCGATAACCGTGCTGGCGCTCAGGGTGTTATCGGCACTGAACTCGCAGCCAAATCGGCGCCCGATGGCCACACAATGTTCATGGGCACACTGGGTAACCTCGCGGTAAACAGCGTGCTCTACGGCAATAAGCTGCCGTTCAATATCGAACGGGATTTTGCACCGCTGACGCAAGTGGTCGATGTGTGGTTCGTGCAGATGGTTCATCCCTCGCTACCCGCCAAGAACCCGCGAGAATTGATTGCGTTGGCGAAATCACAACCGGGTGCGCTCAATTTTTATTCCAGCGGTGCTGGTGGCGCGCCGCATCTGGCTGCCGAAATGTTTAACTCGGTAGCCGGAGTGCGCACCACGCATGTGCCTTACAAGGGCAGCGCACCGGGACAAACAGATTTGATGGCCGGACAGATTCAACTGGGCTACGACAGCATTGTGCAATCGCTGCCGTTTATCAAAGCAGGCAAGTTGCGCGCCGTGTCCGTGCTCAGCACCAAGCGTATATCGCTGCTGCCCGATGTGCCGCCGCTCTCGGATACCCTGCCCGGGTTTTCATTGACCAACTGGTTCGCACTGGTGCTCCCGGCCGCGACGCCCGCGGACATCCGCAACCGCCTGCATGCCGAGGTCGTCAAAATCCTGCGCGCCCCGGACATGCGCGAAAAATTCCTGGCGATGGGTGCGGAGGCTGTAGGCAGCACGCAGGAGCAGTTCGGCGCATTCATTAAATCCGAAACTGCGAAGTGGGGCAAAGTCATCCGCGACGCCAATATCAAGGCGGAGTAAATCGGCGTGTTTTTGTCCGGGTTGCC
This sequence comes from Betaproteobacteria bacterium, assembly GCA_947486575.1. GTDB lineage: Bacteria > Pseudomonadota > Gammaproteobacteria > Burkholderiales > SG8-41 > UBA5216. Next base: position 69,547 of record CANKUB010000006.1, read on the forward strand.
GCTATCCGAGCAAGTCGCTGCACACATTCTGCGCAAGCAGGCACAACGCATTGGTGAACAGGTATTTGTCACGTGCGATGATTCCAATATCACCTATGCCCAAGCTGACTACCGGGCGGACTGCATCGCAGCCGCGTTTAATGCACTGGGAATAGCCAAAGGCGACCGCGTTGCGCTATTGCTGAACAACCGCATGGAATATCTGGATTTGTGGTTCGGCTTGTCGCGCATTGGCGCCATTCAGTTGCCGCTTAACACCGCTTACAAAAGCGTGCAATTGCTGCATACCCTGAAGCGCGCACCGGTAGCAGCGCTGGTGGTGGAAGATGCGCTGTTGCCCGAGCTTGAATCGGTGATTGACCAGATACACGGCCTCAAAACGCTCGTGGTGCTGGGAGCCACAAAGCCACGCTGCAAACGTAACTATCTGTTTTATAAAGATATTTTATCTCGTGCTCACCCGGCAGCGCCGGCAGTTCCGGTCAGCGGCGCCGACGTGGGCGCGATCATGAATACCTCCGGCACCACCGGGCCGTCCAAGGGTGTGCTGCTGTCGCACGCGCAGCAATACATCCTCGGCCGCAACATCGCCAACGATATGGCGCTGACCGAAAGCGATGTCTATTACAATTTTTTCCCGCTGTTTCACAACACGGCGCAGGCAATGATCACACTGCCGGTGTTGCTGACCGGCGCGAAAATGGTGCTGATCGACAAATTCAGCGCCACGCGATTCTGGCCCGACCTACGCGCGCATGGCTGCACGGCGTTTTACTATATCGGCGAAATTCTGCGCATCCTGCTGAAATCCACCAACGCTGCCGATGGTGCCGACACGCGCCTTCGCATTGGCTGGGGCATCGGTGCCTCTGCGGCTGATTTTGCAGCATTTCAGGCGCGCCATCGTATGGCGATGCGATCGGGTTATGGCTCCACCGAAGGAAACGTGGGCGTGTATTTGCCGCATGACAATCCCAACCTTGCCAGCGTGGGACGTCCTCTGGACGGCTTTGAAGTGCGCATAGTCGGCGAGGACAACGATCCGCTCCCCACCGGAAAAGCCGGCGAGATTCTGGTGCGTGGCAATGAACCGTGCACCACAATGCTCGGCTACGACGGCGACCCCGCAGCCACCCTCGCCGCTTGGAGAGATCTGTGGTTTCACACCGGCGACTCCGGCTACCTCGATGCCGCAGGCAACCTGTTTTTTGTCGGCCGGGTCAAAGATGGCATCCGCGTGCGTGGCGAGAATGTGTCCGCATTTGAGGTCGAAGAAGTCATCGCACAGGTACACGGTGTGGTGGAAGTGGCCGCCATTGCCGTACCCTGTGAGTTGGGCGGCGACGATATCAAGGTGGTGGTCACCACAGGTACCGGCGCAAAATTGGATGCAGGTGCGCTGATTGCGCATGCGCAACAATATCTGCCAAAATTCGCTGTGCCGCGCTACGTCGAATTTGTCACGGCCTTACCCAAAACCGAAACCAACAAAATCAGAAAAAACGTATTGCGCGAGACACCCTTTACGCCCGCCACCTGGGACCGGCTCGCGCATCAGAAGCAGCAACAGCAACAACAGTAACCCCATTTTATTTTCATCAGTGAACCAAGGAAAAGTAATGTTTGATCTGAAAGGCAAAACAGCATTCGTCACCGGCGCCAGCCGTGGAATCGGCCGCAGTGTAGCCGTGTGTCTTGCGGAAGCAGGCGCCAATGTCGCGCTGATCGGGCGCGACACCGCCGCGCTGGAGGAAACCCTTGCTGGCGTAAAGGCCCATGGCCGGCGCGCGCTGGCGCTGAAAACGGACGTCACCAGCGCCGACAGCATACAAGCGGCCGTCGCCGCCACCGTCAAGGAATTCGGCAGGATCGACACGTTGGTATGCAACGCAGGCGTGCAGAAATTGAAACCCTTTCTGGACATGAAGCCCGAAGACTGGCGCGGCCTGATTTCCACCAATCTCGAAGGCGCGATCATGACCATGCAAGCCGTGGGCAAAGGGATGGTGGAACAAAAAGGCGGCTCCATCATCACCATGTCGTCGATTTACAGCTTTGTGGGCGCGCCGTGGAATTCGATCTACTGCATGACCAAGGGTGGCCTTGCCCAACTCTCGAAGGCTTTGGCTGTGGAGTGGGCACGCTATAACGTTCGCGTCAATGCGATTTGTCCCGGCTGGATCGAAACTGATCTCACCAAGCCGTACATGACGGATCAAAAAACTGTGGATGCAGGATTGAAACAAATTCCATTGCGCCGCTTTGGCAAACCGGAAGATATCGGCCCGATGGCCGTTTATCTGGCCTCGGATGAGGCTTCGTTTGTGACTGGCGAAGCGTTTGTGATCGACGGCGGACAAATCGCACACTAGGAAATCGCCATGACCGAAACTCCACAACGCAAGAAACGCATCATCGAACTTGATGATGCGCTGGCCAAAGTCAAGGATGGCATGACCATTGCCATCGGCGGCTTTATCAATTCCAGCCACCCCATGCTGGTGGTGCGCGGCCTGATCAAGCGCGGCGTCAAAAATCTCACCGTAGTCGGCCCCGCGTCCTCCGGTCTCGAAATCGACTTGCTGATCGCTGCGGGCGTAGCGAAGAAGGTGGTTGCGCCTTACGTCGGCGGTGAAGTACTCGCGCCCATCGGGCCCGCCTTCCGCGCCGCAGCGGAACGTGGCAAGGTCGAAGTTTTTGAACTGGATGAGGCGATGTATTACTGTGCCCTGCGCGCAGCCGCTCAACGTGTTCCATTCAACCCTTGGCGTTCCGGCGTGGGCACTTCGTTTCCGCAGATGAATCCGGCGATCAAGGAATTTAAAGACCCCTTGAACGGCGAAACGCTGCTGGCGATTCCGGCCGTTAATATCGACATTGCGTTCCTGCATGCCGCGACTTCTGACGCCTATGGCAACGTGCAATACATCGGTCACGGCTACGGCGACCGCGCGATCTATGCTGCTGCCGACGAAACCTATGTGCAGGTCGAGCAAGTCGTATCGAACGAACAGATCAAGGCCGATCCGCTCAAGACCGCCATTCCTGGGGCCGATGGCATCATTCGCGCGAAGTTTGGCGCGCACCCCTACTCCAGTCCGGGCCACTACATCGAGGATAAGGCGCACATCAAGCGTTACGTGCAAGCCGCCACCGCGTGGGCCAAGTCGGACGACTTTGCACCGTTGAGGGCCTACCTGGAGGAATTCGTCACCGGCCCGAAAGACCATGCCGAGTATCTGGAACGCGTCGGCATCCGCCAACTGCTGTCACTGAATGAGTACTAATATGGAAGCCACAACCAAGGAAATCATGGCCACCGTGCTCGCGCGCGATCTGGTCGACGGAGAGTGGGTGGAAGTTGGTGCCAATCTGCCGGTGCCACGTGCCGGCGTTTTGCTGGCGCACCTGATGTGGGGTGCCAACATGTCAGTGATGGTCGCCATGACCAAGGCTAACGTGCTCAACGAACCTGTCATCGAAGAATTCGAGCTCATCACAGACCATCGCGCCACGCGCTGGGCCGAGGCTTATTACCTGCACAACGATCTGGTCGAAAACATGAAGTTCCGCAAGCGCGGTGTGTTCTTTGCTGGTGCCCTGCAGATCGATCAGTACGGCAACAGCAATCTGATCGGAATCGGCAAGGATTACAAGGCGCTGAAGTTTCGTGGTCCCGGCGCTATCGGCGTGTGCAATGCCACAGTAATGAACAGCCGCTTTCATCTGGTGGTGAATTCCCACGACCCGCGTATTTTCGTGCCGAAGTGCGATTTCATTTCCGCATTAGGCTGGGGCAGCGGCGGCGACGATGCGCGCACAAAACTCGGCCTGCCGGGTGGCGGCCCGCGCTATGTGGTGACACCACTGTGCGTGATGGATTTTGAAGATGGCAGCAAGCGCATGCGGTTGAAATCGCTGCATCCTGGCGTGAGCATGGATGACGTGAAAAAGAACACCGGTTTTGAACTGGTGATTCCCGCCAATGTGTCCACCACCGAACCGCCGACGACTGAGCAACTGCACGTGCTGCGCACGCGCATTGACGCGCAGGGCGTCCTCAGAAAATAATTTTTTAAAAACAAATACTTAGGAGATATCATGGCACACGAATGGGCCACCAAAATCAGCCGCGTGATGGAAGGCAAAGTCATCATTCACGGCTACTCGCATGAAAGTCTGATCGGCGATTACACCTACGCCGACGGCGTGTTCCTGACGATACGCGGCGAACTGCCGACGCCGCAGGAAAGCAAAATGATGGACGCCATGCTCAACAGCCTGCTCGATCACGGCTTCGTCGCCGCGAGCGTTCTGGCGGCACGTTATGCGGCATCGGGCAACCCGCAACTGGTACCGGGCACCGCGGCGGGCCTGCTGACGGCTGGCTCCAACACCATTTCGCCGCAGCACAGCGCCGAGTTTCTCGACAACGCGCTCAAAATGATGAAGAGCGAAAACATCTCGATGGAGGAAACTGCCAAACGCGTGGTGGCCGACATACGTGCCAAAAAGAAACGCATCCCTGGCCTCGGGCATCCCACGCACAAGGGCGACGACTTCCGCGCCATTCGGCTGCGCAAGGTGGCGTCGGAGAACGGTTTTGTGGGCGACAAAATCAAAATGTTTGAAACCATACACGCGGAGTTTGTACGGGTGACCAACCGTCAGGGCCTGTGCATCAACGTCGATGGCATGCTTGGCGCGATCATGAGTGAAATGGGTTTTCGCCCCATGCAGATGGCAGCCGTGGCATTGATTGCCGTGGTGCCAGGCATCATGGCGCACGTGATTGAGGAAATTGAAGAAGGCAAGCCACTGCGCATCGTTCGGGACGAAGAATGCGATTACTACGGCAAGCCGGAGCGAGCAGTCCCCAAGAAGTAAGCTTTACGCAGCGGACAGAAACGCTTGGTGTCCCATTTCAAACATAAAATACGAGGAGTAGTTCATGAGTGACGACAAAATAAAGTGGAAGCAGGTCGATAAGTGGGTAGCCCGTCAGGGCCTAAAGACCACCTGGAAGCCCTACGGCATGCCCGAAGTGCTGGACCCCTTTTCCAGCACATTCGCGGACGTAGACCCGATGCCGAAGTGGGACATCCCGCAAAAAGTAATGATTGCGGCCACCATCACCGGCGCGTTCTTCAGCAAACGCAGCAATCCGAACCAGCCGATCACCGTTCAGGAAATCCGCGATTCCGCGGAAGAATGCATCAAGGCCGGCGCGCCCAGCATCCACATTCACGTGCGTGACGACGGCGGCTTTAACGCGCTCGATCCGCAGCGCTTTCACGACGTGATCGCGCCACTGAAAAAGAAGTACCCCGATGTGATGTTCGACGGTTGCCTGGTCGCCGTGACTGACGAAGAAAGTGCAGTCATGGAATCCACCATGAAAATGGGGCTCTTCGACGCACTCCCCGTCAACACCACAGCGATCTGCTGCGGCGACAGCATGTTCTTTAAAGCGCCGCATGTGGTAATCAAGAAGGCCCAACTCGCGCAGCAACACGGCGCCAAGCCCATCATCTCAGTCTACGACGATGGCGATATCGACAATGCGCGGCGCTTTCTGGTCGCCAGCAAACTGGTGAAGCCACCCTACTACTGGCTGATCCTGCCCGCCTTGCCCGGCTGCAGCCCGATGCACAATCCGCAGCAAATGGTGGATGGCCTGATGCGGATGGTGCGCACCATCCGCGATATCGATCCCAACTGCTTCATCCTCGTGTGCGCCGCTGGCCGTGCCAGCACCTATCTCACCACCTTTGCCATGCTGCTCGGACTGCACGTGCGCGTGGGTATGGAAGACACCATCTGGCCCTACCCGCATCGCGACGACATCATCAAAAGCAACGTCGAGAGTTTTTTGCATATGAAAAAAATCGCAGCGCTGTTGGGCCGTGATCTGATGACGCCTGCCGAATACCGCGAAGCCCTCGGTATGGCGCCCAAGGCTATCTCCGCTGTGGCGGGAGCAAAGTAAATGGCTGATTTTAAAGGGAAAGTCGCGTTAGTCACGGGCGGCGGCCGCGGCCTCGGTCAGGGTACTTGCGTGGAGCTGGCGTCGCGTGGCGCAATGGTGGCTGTCGCCGACCGCAAATCTGAAATTGCCGAGGAAACCGTCGCGTTGTGCAACAAGGCCGCGATGAACGACAAGGGGGCGAAGGCATTCGTGTTTGATCAGGCCAAGGGCGAAAGCGTCGAGGCCATGGTGGCGGAAGTCGCGGCGCATTACGGCCAGATCGACATGCTGTTCGCCAATGCAGGCACCGGCAAATTCGTGCCGGTAGTGGACATGAAAAAAGCCGACTGGGATTTCGTCATTCAGGTCAATCTCAATGGCACGTTCTATGTGTGTCAGGAAGTCGCCAAGCGCATGATCGCGCGCGGCAAAGGCGGGAAAATTGTCCTGACGGCGTCGTCCGGCTCAAAAATCATTGCCGATCAGCTCGGCGCCTACTGCGCTTCCAAGGCCGCCGTCGAAATGCTGATGAAACACATGGCCGCTGAACTCGGTAACTATCGCATCAACGTCAACGCCATCCTGCCCGGCGTGATTGAAACCGGCATGACCACGCCGATGCTGCGCGATGACCGCATGAAGCGCATGCTGATCCGCGAAACCCCGGTGGGTCGCTGGGGTAAACCTGAAGATGTAGCCAAACTGGTGGCGTTCCTGCTGTCGGATGATGCCTCGTATATCAACGGTGAAGGCATCATGATCGATGGGGGGCAGACGCTACATGGCTTCCCGCGTTGGTACGCACTGGACTACACCAAAGAGAACGTGTGCGATTGGGAAGAGCGGTTTAACGAATATCCCTATAAGCCTTGAGCATGGTTGCCGCCGGACGGATTGAGACGGACGTCATCGTCGTAGGCGGCGGCGGTGCAGCCCTCGCAGCCGCCAGTGCAGCTCGCACCGCCGGCGCGGAAGTCATCCTCCTCGAAAAGAATCCGCAGTTGGGCGGCTCTACTGCCTGGTCGGTGGGCTCCGTCACTGCGACGCAAACCCCGCATCAACGCAAAGCGGGCATCACCGACAACCCGCAGGATCATCTGGAAGACCTCAAGTTATTTTCAGCCGCACTCAAACTGGAACATCGCGACAACTTCGTGCTGGGGCGCCTGCTTTGCGACCACTCGCCGGCCATGTTCGACTGGCTGCTCTCCACCGGACTGGAATTCGTAGGCCCCTTCCCGGAGCCGCCGCATCGCCGTCCGCGCATGCACAATGTACTGCCGAATTCACGTGCCTTTCCATGGCTGCTGGGACGGCACTGCCGCAAGCAGGGGGTGGATATCCGCCTCAATAGCGAAGTACAACGCCTTATTTTGGATAACGGTCGTGCGCGCGGCGTGATCGTGCGCGAACCCGACGGCACCAACCGTGAATACATCGCCCGCAAAGGCATGGTGCTTGCCGCCGGCGACTACAGCGGCGGACGCGAACTCAAGGCGCGTTTCTCTTCCGAACTCATCGCCAATGTGGATGCCGTCAACGTCACCAATACCGGCGACGGTATTCGTATGGGACTGGAAAACGGTGGCACGGTCATCAACGGCGATTACATCCGTGGCCCGATCCTGCGCTTTGTGCCGCCCATGCACACCACCTTTGAACAAAAGTTGCCGCCGCTGCCCGCCATCACCAAACTGCTGCACTGGGGCTTTGATCACCTGCCCAAGCGCATCCTGCGGCCCGTGCTGATGAATTACCTCACCACGGCGCTCGCCCCGGAGAAAAGCCTGTACGAACACGGTGCGATTCTGGTCGATCGTGATGGGCTGCGATTCGGCGATGAACGCGACCAGCCCGCGCGCAATGCGGCGGCGCGTCCTGATGGTATGGCGTGGATGATATTCGACAGCGCGGTGGCCGATAGGTACCAGCAATGGCCGCACTTCGTCTCTACTGCGCCCTCAATCGGCTATGCCTATCTGGAAGACTACCGTCGCACGCGCAAGGACATTTTTCACTGCGCGGCCACGCCCGGCGAACTCGCCGACAGCATGAAACTTCCCCGCGCCGTCTTTGAAAAGACGCTGGCGAATTACAATGCCAACACGCCCACAGCGGATGCACCCCAGCGTGCCGAACGCCCCGCCGTTGTGAAACCGCCGTTCTACGCCCTCGGCCCCGCCAAGGCCTATATCATCTTCACCAATGGCGGCCTGAAGGTCACATTAAATCTGGAAGTCGTTGGCCAGAACGAACAGATTATTCCCGGTCTGTACGCCGCCGGTGCCAACGGACAAAGCGGCATGCTGCTGGAGGGCCACGGCCATCATCTCGGGTGGGCATTCGTATCGGGACTGATTGCCGGCAAAAATGCTGCACTTCGTGCCGGCTGACTGCCACTGCAGTCACTCCGGCTGAATTTTCGCCTCGCGTATCAACTGCGCCCACAGCCGTGATTCGTCACGGATAATGTCTGCCAGCTTTTCCGGCGTAGTGCCGGTGATCTCATAGCCGATGTTGTGAAACAGGCGCGTCACCTCGGGTGTGGCCAGCGCCTTAATGATTTCACTGTGCATGCGTGTCACGATCTCGCGCGGCGTACCGGCTGGCACCACCATGCTTTGCCAGGCCGTAACGTTGAAGCCGGGGAATCCGGATTCATGCAGCGTCGGGAGTTCGGGCGCAAGGTTGGAGCGGGCAAGGCCGGTGACCGCCAGTGCACGCAACTTCCCTGCCCGTACCAGTGGCATCGACGCGGTAACGCTGCCAAACACCATCTGCGCTTCTCCGGCCAGCACCGCCGCCACAGCCGGACCGCCCCCTTTGTACGCAATGTGCACGATATTTACCCCAGAGCGGCTGCGGAAAAGCTCGCCGCTCAGATGCAACGGGCTGGCGACACCGGCAGAGGCGTAGTTCAATGCCCCCGGTTTGGCCTTTGCCAGCGCCACCAATTCGGCAATCGACTTTGCCGCCACGGCTGGATGCACCGTCAGCAAATATTGCGACACCGCCATGTGGGTGACCGGTGAAAAATCCTTAACCGGATCGAATTGCGCCTTGGGATACAGACTTTTGTTGACGGTCATCAACGTCGAAAAACCCATCAGCACGGTGTGTCCATCGGGTGCACTGCGCGCCGCGAGTTCGGCTGCTATATTGCCTGCCGCGCCACCGCGATTGTCAATCACCCATTGTTGCCCCGTTGCCTCGCTTAGACGTGGCGAAAGCATGCGCGCTACGGCGTCAGTGCCACCGCCGGGCGGGAAAGGTAGCAGCATGCGAATCGGCTTGGTGGGCCAGGCCTGCCCTGAGCTCGTAGTTGCTGCATGCACGTGTAAAACCGGTATGCCTGCGCAAAGCAGGCATACTGCCAGACGACTGCCCATACTATTTCGGCAACAGCATGTCGACGATAACCCGCACCAGCTCCACAAACGCTCGCATCAGCAGAAACAGGAAAGCGGAGCCCGCCAAGCCAATTGCTATAGCCCAAGGTGTTATAGCGCACACGGCCACACACAGCACACTGGCCAGCAGGGGCAACACGCCACAGACTATGGCAATCCAGTCGCCGTGCTTAACAATGAACTGGAGCATCCAGTAGGGTGACGGTGGGGTTTCGTAGGTGTCGTTCATGGTTCTTGCGCCTTTTTATAAGTAATTGTTTTTATTAGTATTTTTGTTCATCTGCATTTTCTCGCATTGAGCGTAAAACCATCCTGTCGTTCCCGCGCAGGCGGGAATGACGGGGATACTTTTGTGTCTCTTGCGATTGCCGTGGCATTCACGTCAATACCCGCAGATTTTCTGAAAAATAGCTGAATCTAATAATCTGCAAGCAATGTGCCGAATCCACCAATGGCATCCTGCACTCCCGCCGCCCGCAACAATTTCCAAAGCGTCGCCTGCGTTGAAGTAATCACCGGTTTGCCGGTTTCCTTTTCAATACGTTCCACCACGTCCTGCGAATTCATGTTGAGACAGGTTATCAGCGAGGCATCTGCATCTGCGTGCCACGACTTTTTCCACAGCGCATAAATGTCATCGGGCGTGGGATCGGCCAGCGCGAAGGCATCCGCAATACCCAAATGCGCTGCACCGAGAATCTCAAAACCTGCAGCGGCAAAAAACACATGCTCGGCATCGTCGATAGCCTTGGTGTAAGGCGAGCACACCGCGATGCGTTTTGCGCCCACCGCGTGCAGCGCCTCAATGATGCCGCTGGTCGCGGTAAATGCTGGCACACCAGCCGCGTGATGCAGTTCATGATTGAGGCGCCCGTCGTATTCCAATCCCTGCACGATGCTGGAGGCCGTGCAGCAGTACGCGACACTCGACGGTTTGCAACTCATGATCTGTTTGACGCCGCGCATGCCCTCGTCGCGGTCCATGCGCACCAGTGCTTCGGGCGTAAGATTATTGTCGAGGAACATGCGCGCTGCGTGCACCGTGACACCAGGCGGACACACCGCGCTAAACCACGGCTCGACCACGGTGTTAACACTCGGAACGATCACGCCAATACGTTTGTGAAGTGCTGCCATGTCAGGCTGCTGAGCCATTCTTGAAGACCAGCAAATCCAGCAATCCGGTCAAATCGGTTGCCTGATCCAGCGACCATACCGCTTTGACCAGCGCGCTTTGCTGCGCGCCATCCATCAACCCCTCACACAGGATGTTGAACTTGGCTTCTACATCCGCATCGGTCATGGGGTTTTTGGCGTGGCCTTTCGGGTAGTTCGCCGTTTCGACGATGCGCTTGCCGTCGCGTGTAACGACTTCAATCTCGGTCATCAGCTTGCCCGGGAATTGGCTGGTGAAATCCTTGCATTCTGCAATCTTGATGCGGCTCATCACGTTCTTCAGCACCGGATCGTTCATGCGCTCAGCGGTAAAGCTGTTCACGGTGACGCGCCCATCCACCAGCCCCAGCGACAGCAGATAGGGCATGCTGTGATCGGCTGTCTCGCGTGTTTGCGGATGCCATTTCTCGGGCTCACTGCCGATTTCGCTCCACGCAGTGAAATACGTTTGCACGTTGATGGCCTCAATGTCGGCAATCGCCACCTTTTTGCGCAATTCGAGCGCGATCGCCAGCGGCGCCTGCGAGTGATACTCCGACGGAAAAAATTTAAGGTTCGTCCGTTCGATACCGAACTGCACGGCCTCACTTGCGTTCATTCCGCCCATTGCGCCCAACTGAAACTTGCCAGTGACCTTGTCCCACACGCCATCCTTGCCTTCGAATGCCGCCGTCGGGCCTGTCATACCGGCCTGTGCCAACAACGCCGCCGTCACACCCGAACGCGCCGCTGCCGCCGTGGCAACACCTTTCCACATCGCCAGTTCTCCACTTCGCGTCTGACGCGTGGGAATGTTGGCTGTCACGGCTATCGCCAGCGCGTCACCGGTCTGCGCCGTGTTGAGCTTCAACAACTTCGATACGCCGGCAGCCGTACCCAGCACCGCAAACACGCCCTGATCCCAGCCCAGGTCACGCAAGCCAATCTGATCCGCCATCGCGGCATACACTTCATACGCAATTGCAATGGCCAGTAAAGTATCCTTGCCGCTGCAACGCTGCGCCTCGGCCACGGCAATCAGTGCTGCAGTCATATCGCTTGGGTGACCGGAGCCCTTGGAAATATAGGTATCGTTGAAATCGAGATAGCGCACCATGACCGCATTGGTAAACGCCGCCATCTCCATCGACGTGGTTTTGCCGGTGCCAAAAATGCGAGCTGGCGGCGTGCCGCTGGTGTTCGCTGCCACAGTGCGCGCGATTTTCGACGGCTCGCTGGTGTAACCGCCGATGCCGCAGGCGATGGCATCGAGCAGGCGCTTTTTGGTTTCGTGTACGGCGCTGGTAGAAAGCTGGCTGTAGTTCAGGCCTGTAATGTAGTTCGCCAGCGTTTGGGTTGTCTTGTCCATGGGATACCTCCTGATACAACTGCACCATTCGTAGCTCGGAACCGCTACGCGTTCCGGCCTACACCACCCCGCTCGCTCTTAAGGCAGCAATCTCCGCATCGCTGTAACGGATGCCGCGCAACACCTGATCCGTATGTTCGCCCACTTCGGGCACTTTTCCCATACTTACCTCGTATTCAGACGAGGTCATCGGCGGCAGCAACGCGGGAATGCGGCCCTTGGGTGTATCCACTTCGCGCCAGCGATTGCGCGCCTTCAACTGCGCGTGATCCCACACTTCATCCGGCGTGTTCATGCGCGCATTGGCAATGCCCGCTTCATCGAGCTTGGCAACAACCTGCTCCGCCGTCATCTTGGCAAAAATGCCGGTAATCAACGCAACCACTTCCTTGCGTGCGGCATTGCGCTTGGTGTTGTTGTCGTAGCGCGAGTCAGTCGCCAGTTCCGGCTGACCCAGCACCGTCTTGCAGAAATTGGCCCACTCGCGCTCGTTCTGTATGCCGAGCATCACATCCTTGCCGTCCCCTGCCATGAAGCGGCCATAGGGCACGACAGTGGCGTGATCGGTGCCGCTGCGGCGGATGGGTATGCTGCCGAAGTGGTTGTACATGATCGGGTGATTCATCCACTCCACCATGGCTTCGAACATGGTGACCTCGACGCGCTGGCCCTTGCCGGTGCGCTCACGCTGGTACAAAGCCCCCATGATCGCGGAATACGCATACATGCCGGTGCCGATATCCGTCATGGAAACGCCAACCTTGCCGGGTGATTCCTCGGTGCCGGTCACGCTCAAGATCCCGGCCTCGCTTTGAATCAGCAGGTCATAAGCCTTCTTTTTCGCATAAGGCCCACTGTCGCCATAGCCGGAAATATCGCAAACAATCAGACGCGAATGCTTTGCCAGCAGCTCTTCCGCCCCCAGCCCCAAACGCTTGGCAGCACCGGGTGCCAAGTTCTGCAGGAACACATCCGCCCCAGCGATCAGCATTGCAAGTATTTGTTTTGCTTCAGGTTTTTTGACATCCAGCGTAAGGCTTTCCTTGCCGCGATTGAGCCACACAAAATACGCGGACTGGCCGTGCACAGCCTGGTCATAGCCCCGCGCAAAGTCACCCGCGCCTGGACGTTCGATCTTGATCACGCGCGCGCCCTGCTCCGCGAGTTGGCGCGCACAGAGCGGCGCGGCTACGGCTTGCTCGAGGGAAACGACGGTGAGACCGGAGAGTGGGAGATTGGACATGGGCGTTAAATCTTAGAAAGTAGTTAGCCTGAATTTTGCATAAAAAGGGCAAAGAACACCGTAAGTGATTGGTACAATGTGAGTTATTGAGAAACACATTCGTCAACACCAACAGGTCTTTGCCACTATGGATTCTACGCCAGAACAACTCCGATTTGCTTCGATTCCGGGC